>NZ_WHJC01000045.1 GCF_009295725.1 Clostridium tarantellae | reverse complement strand
TATATATATTGATAAAAAATAAACAAAGATATATAATAATATTATGGATTAATTTCACATTAAAGTAATTTATTTCATGGTAGTGAAGTTTAAAAAGAAAGGAACATATATTTGATAAAAGATGTAGGAAAAAAAATAAAAGAATTAAGATTAGAGAAAAAATTAACTTTAAAGGAATTAAGCAATAAAACAGATTTTTCTATAGGTTTTTTATCTCAATTAGAAAGGGGACTTACTACTATAGCTATAGATTCTTTACAGCGTATTGCTAAAGAGTTAGCTGTAGATATATCTTATTTTATTCAACCTTCCAAAAGAAATAAAAAAGTTATAATTAGAAATTATGAGAGAGAAGTATTTCATGTAGATAACAATCAGTTTATACATTATCATCTTACAAATGATATAGAAAATAAAAGTTTTTTACCTAGTTTAATAGAAATACTTCCAATGAAAACTAAAGAACTAATAAAATCTTATCCTCATGAAGGGGAGGAATTTATATATGTCTTAGAGGGAATTTGTACATTATCTATTGATGGTGAGCAACATGATTTATATCCAGGTGATTGTGCTCATTATAATTCATCTAGTAGTCATAACTGGACTAATTATACAAATAAAACTGTAAAAATAATTGCTATACATACTCCAAATAGATTTAAAAAATAAATGTTATTATATTTATTTAAAATAAAAGATTTATATGCAAAAAATTATAATAGGAGAGGATTTATTTGATAAAGGGCACTGTTTTAAATATTCAAAAATATTCAGTTCATGATGGACCAGGTATAAGAACTACTATATTTTTTAAAGGATGTCCTTTAAAATGTTGGTGGTGTCATAATCCAGAAAGTCATAAGGGAAATCATGAAATTATGTTTTTTAAGGAAAGATGTACAAGTTGTGGAAAGTGTATAAAAAGATGTTTAAATGATGCTATAACTATGAAGGATGGATATCCTATAATAAATGAAGATAAATGTAAGTTATGTGGAAAGTGCTCTGAATGGTGTGTTAATGAAGCATTAGAGTATGTGGGAAAGGACGTAACAGCAGAAAATCTTATGAAAGAAATATTAAAGGATGAAGTATTTTATGAGCAATCTAATGGTGGAGTTACTTTTTCAGGAGGAGAACCTTTAAATTATGCTGATTTTTTAAATGAGGTATTAAAAAGATGTAAAAATAAAGGAATACACACAGCTATTGAAACAAGTGGATATACTAACTGGGAAAATTTTAATAAAATTTACAATAAGGTAGATTTATTTTTATATGATATTAAGCTTATGAATAATGAAAAACATAAAAAATATACAGGTAAAGAAAATAATAAAATATTAGAGAATCTTAAGATACTTTCTGAAAAGGATTGCAATATAATTATAAGAATGCCTATAATTGCAGGTATTAATGATGATGACAATCATATCGATGAAACTATAAAATATATATCAAAATTAAATATAATAGAAGTTAATTTGTTACCATATCATAAAATGGGTATGGATAAATATAAAAGACTTAATCTTAGTTATAGACTATCAGGAATGGAAAAACCATCTGATATAAGAATGGTTGAATTAGAACAAAAATTTAAAGATGCTGGTATTAAAGTTAAAATAGGAGGGTAAAATTTATGAAAACAGAAAGAGTAAAAAAACTTAGAAAGCAAAGTTTAGAGGCAGTGCCTAGTATTTCTATTGAAAGAGCTAAAATTATTGATGAAGTTTATAAGGAAAATGAGGGAGTAGTACCAACAGCAGTTTTAAGAGGTTTATGTCTAAAGGAACTAATGAGTAGAAAAAAAATTTGTATTAATGATGGAGAGTTAATAGTAGGAGAAAGAGGAGAAGAGCCAGGAGCTACACCAACATATCCAGAATTATGTTGTCATACTATTGAAGATTTTGAAATTATGGATAAAAGAGAAAAAATTTCTTTTAAGGTTGATGAAGAGGCTAAAAATATACAAAAAGATATTATTATACCTTATTGGGAAAAAAGATCTATGAGATACAAAATTTTAAGTAGAATGACAGATGAGTGGAAAGAGTGTTATGCAGCGGGTATATTTACAGAATTCATGGAACAAAGAGGTCCAGGACATACAGTTTGTGATGATAAGATTTATAAAAAAGGATTTATAGATTTTAAAAGTGATATAGAAACTGCTATGGCAAACTTAGATTATCATAATGATGATGAAGCAGTAGATAAAAAACATCAATTAGAAGGTATGATTTTAGCTTGTGATGCCGTAATGGCTTTAGGAAAAAGATATGCTGAATATGCTAAAGAATTATCAGAAAAAGAAAAAGACTTAGTTAGAAAAAAGGAACTTTTGGAAATTTATGAAATTTGTAATAGAGTACCAGCTTATGCTCCAAGAACATTTAGAGAAGCATTACAAATGTATTGGTTTGTTCATTTATGTGTAATATCAGAATTGAATCCTTGGGATGCTTATAATCCAGGCAGGTTAGATCAACATTTATATCCTTTCTATAAAAAAGAGGTAGAAGAAGGAAATTTAACTGCTGAAAAAGCTGAAGAATTACTACAATGTTTCTGGGTTAAATTTAACAATCAGCCAGCACCACCAAAGGTTGGAGTAACATTGAAAGAAAGTGGAACTTACACAGATTTTGCTAATATTAATGTAGGTGGATTAAATAAAGAAGGTTTAGATGGAATTAATGATGTTAGTTATATGCTATTAAATGTAATTGATGAAATGGAATTATTACAACCAAGTTCTAATGTTCAAATAAGTAAAAAGAATCCACAAAAATTTGTAAAAAGAGCTTGTGAAGTATCAAGAAAAGGATTAGGACAACCTTCCATGTTTAATGCAGATGCTGTTATTCAGGAGTTATTAAATGCAGGAAAATCTATAGAAGATGCAAGATGTGGTGGAACTAGTGGTTGTGTAGAGGTTGGAGCTTTTGGTAAGGAGGCATATATACTTACAGGATATCTTAATTTACCAAAAATATTAGAAATAACTCTTAATAATGGTATAGATGTAATTAGTGGTAAACAGTTAGGACTTGAAACGGGCGATGTTTCTAAATTTCATAGTTATGAAGAGTTATTTGTAGCATATAAGAAACAATTAAAGCATTTTGTAGATATAAAAATGCAAGGAAATAGAGTAATTGAGAAGTTATATGCAACTATGATGCCAGTACCATTTCTTTCAGTAGTAACAGACGATTGTATAACTAAGGGAAAAGATTATAATGCTGGAGGAGCTAGATATAATGTAAATTATGTTCAAGGTGTTGGAATAGGTACTATTACTGATAGTTTGACTGCAATAAAATATCAAGTTTTTGATAAAAATAATATAACTATGAGTGAATTAATGGAAGCATTAAAAGATAATTTTAAAGGTCATGAGGAGATACTTCACTTAGTAAAAAATAAAACACCTAAATATGGTAATGATGATGACTATGCTGATGATATAATGAAGGAAATATTTGAAGCATACTTTAATGAAGTAGATGGAAGAAAGAGTATAAAAGGTGGAGTTTATAAAATAAATATGCTACCAACAACTTGCCATGTTTATTTTGGTTCAGTTATTGGAGCAACAGCTAATGGTAGAAAAGCTTATATTCCTCTTTCAGAAGGTATATCTCCTGAGAAAGGAGCTGATACCAATGGTCCTACAGCAGTTATTAAATCAGCAGCTAAAATGGATCATTTAAAAACTGGTGGTACTTTATTAAATCAAAAATTTACTCCTTCTGTTGTACAAGGTGAAGAGGGATTAAATAATATGGCTGCTTTAGTAAGATCATATTTTACTTTAGATGGTCATCATATTCAATTTAATGTTATAAGTAGAGAAACACTTATAAAGGCTCAACAAAATCCAGAAGAGTATAAAGATTTAATAGTTCGTGTGGCAGGTTATAGTGATTACTTTAACAATCTTGACAGAGTATTGCAAAATGAGATAATAGAGAGAACAGAGCAATCATTTGAAGAAATGAGTTGTTAATATAACATAGGAGGAAGAAAAATGAATAAAGTGATAGGATTTATAGGCTCAGGGAATATGGGTCAAGCAATGATAGGTGGAATAGTTAAATCAAATTTAGTTCCAGCTACAAATATTATAGTTTCAGATTTAAATGAAGCAAGCTTAAAAAAAGTTAATGAAAAATTTGGAGTTTTGACTACAACTAATAATGAAGAAGTAGCAAAAAAAGCAGATATTTTAGTTTTATCTGTAAAGCCTAATTTATATGATGTGGTTATTAAAGGAATAAAGAAATTAGTAAAAGAAAATGTAGTTATAGTGGCTATTGCAGCTGGGAAAACTTTAGATTCAGTTCAAAATGCTTTTGAAAAAGAAATTAAAGTGGTAAGAGCAATGCCAAATACACCAGCTCTTGTAGGCGAAGGAATGGCAGCTTTATGTACTAATAATATGATAACTAAAGAAGATATGAAGGAAGTAGTTTCTATATTTGAAAGTTTTGGAGAAGCTGAAGTGGTAAGTGAAAAGTTAATTGATGCTGTTGTAGCTGTTAGTGGCTCTTCACCAGCTTATATATATATGTTTATAGAAGCTATGGCAGATGCAGCAGTATTAGAAGGTATGCCAAGATCTCAAGCATATAAATTTGCAGCACAAACTGTTATGGGTTCAGCAAAAATGGTATTAGAAACAGGAACACATCCTGGAGAACTTAAGGATATGGTTTGTTCACCAGGAGGAACTACTATTGAAGCTGTGGCAGAACTTGAGAAAAAAGGGTTTAGAGCAGCAGTTATATCAGCTATGAAGCTATGTGCAGATAAATCTAAAGAAATGAGCAAGTAGTTGAAATAAATAAAATTTAAAAACTATTAAGTGGTAATGATAGGTATTGGCTTTAGACTGATTGGATTATTAATTTTATAACTATAAAAGCAATAATTATGAAGTTTTCTGCAATACTTATCATATTACATACTTAAACAATAGTTATAAAATTTAAGGCTATAAGTAGATTATTTTTAACTAAAAAAATTAAAAATAAGTATTTATCTTACAAAGTGAATGTAATATTTTATAAAATAACCTTATAAAGTTAGTGATTTACATAGTGATATTAACTTTATTTTAACAAATAATATATATAATTTAAATATTTACATCTTGTTGTAAACATTATTATTAAATTGGAAATATAAAATTTACGAATTATTTGAAAAAGAATAAAATTAAAAACTAAGGATGATAAGGCCAAAAGGGTATAGGCAAGATTTTTTAAGGGGATGTTATTTATGGTAAAAGTAATATGGGCTTTATTATTAATTTTATTAGCATGGTATGTATTTGTTTTTGTAAGAGATTTTTTAAAGTATAAGAATGAATTAGAAGATTGTTCATGGGTAAAGACAGGACTTATTGGTTTTGGAGTTAATTTTTTTGATGTTTTAGGCATAGGGGCATTTGCACCACAGGCTGCATTACTTAAGTTTACTAAACAAACAGAAGATAGAGTAATTCCAGGTACAATGAATGTGGCTAATACTATTCCAGTATTATTACAAGCTATTATATTTATTAAAATTATAGAAGTAGATGTAACTACACTTGTTTTAATGCTAGTATCAGCAACTATAGGAGCTGTTGTTGGTGCAGGTATTGTGTCAAAGTTACCTGAAAAGATAATTCAGTTAACTATGGGAGTAGCATTATTTATAACAGCATTAATAATGCTTGCAGGTATGTTTAATTTGATGCCAGCAGGTGGAGAAGCTTTAGGATTAACAGGAGGAAAGTTAATATTTGCAGTTATAGCTAACTTTATTTTAGGAGCACTTATGACTGCTGGTATAGGATTATATGCTCCTTGTATGGCTTTAGTATCTGTACTTGGAATGTCTCCAACAGTTGCTTTTCCTATTATGATGGGATCTTGTGCATTTTTAATGCCACCTGCATCAGCTAAATTTATTAAAGAGAAATCATATAATAGAAAATCAGCTATGGGTATGGCTATACCAGGTGCTATAGGTGTTTTACTTGCAGCTTTTGTAGTTAAATCATTACCACTAGATGTTCTTAGATGGGTAGTAGTTGTGGTTGTAATTTATACTTCAATAGTAATGTTAAAGTCAGCATTAAAAAATAAAAATACAGAAGTTTCAAAAATTAAAAATATTGATTTATAAAATAAAAAAAGTTATGAAGTTAGATTTAAATATCTAATTTTCATAACTTTTTATTTTATTATAATATATTTAAAAATATAAGATTAATTAAAGTTACTTTAAATTATTTTTTAAAAATCAGGGATAATAGAAAAATAACTTTATTAAAATTGTTATTTATATAACAATTTTAAGGAAGAATATGCATACAATTAAATACAAGAATATATTTTTAAATCAAGTATAAAATAGCTATACTAAATATTAATAATGAGGTGAGAAAAATGAAAAAAATAGCTATAAGAGTGGATGGTGGAAAATCTATAGGATTAGGACATGTAATGAGATGTATGGTACTTGGTAAAGAGCTTAGTAAAAATAATGAAATTTTATTTATATGTAAAAATGATAGTTTGAATTATAAAGAAGGTGTAGAAAAACTTATAGCAAATAATTTAAAAGTTTTATTAATAGATAAAAACAAAGATGAAACTAATGAAATAATAGACATACAAAATAATATAAAGGCTGATTTATTAATAGTTGATAGTTATAATATTAATGAAGAATATTTTAATAAATTAAGGCCTCATTTTCAATTTGTTAGTTATATATTTGACATAGATGTAGGAAAGATAAATGTGGATTTTATTATAAACTATAATGTAAATTCAGAGAAGTGGAAGTATAACAATTTATGCCCAAATGTTAAAAATTTATTTTTAGGATGTAAGTATGCTTTAATAAGAGAAGAGTTTAGAAGAGTTAATAAAAAATATAATAAGAAAGTAAAGAATTTATTAATAACCACTGGAGGAGTAGATATAAATAAAAATACACTTAAGATAGCTGAATTGTTCCGAAATGAAAAGGTTTTAATTCATGTAGCTATTGGACAAGCATTTGATGAAAATTTAAAGAAGGATTTAAGAGCTTTAAGCAAAAATAGTAATAATATAAAAATATATGAAGATTTTAAAATGTCTCAGCTTATGAGTAAGTGTGATTTAGCTATTTCAACCTGTGGAGTTACTTTATATGAGCTTGCAGCAGTGGGAGTTCCTACTATCGGAATAGTAGTGGCAGAAAATCAGTTAGATATATGTAAGGAAATGTATAGACAACATGCAATTATTAGCACAGGTACTTTAGTTAGCAAAGATTTAGAACTTTTTAAGAAAATTGTAGAAAGTTTAATGAATAATTATGAGCAAAGAATGTTAATGGTTAGTAATCAAAAAGCTTTAATAAATAAAAATGGTGTTTGTGAATTAGTTAAAGATTTAGAAAGCGTGTTATAGATAACCATATGTAATTAGAGATATATTTAGAATACAATGTAAAAAGTGGATTTTCATTAGAGAATCTGCTTTTTGTATTGTAAATAATTTGTTTCTTGAGAAATTGTTTATATGATAAAATAAATCTAAATGAAGTTAGGTTTAGTGAGGGAAAATATGAAGGTAAAAGATTTTTTATATTTAAGTACATTTGGTATTAAGACGTTGATTTTTAAACATAAAAAACCTATTTTAGGCACCATAATATTGACAGATTATTGTAATTTAAGTTGTAAGCATTGTGCAGTTAACAACATAAATAAGATTATGAATCCTTATGAAGATATACTTAGAGAAATGAAGAATATGTATAATGAAGGTATTAGAATTTTGTTTTTTTGTGGTGGGGAAACAATGCTTTGGGAGCATAGTAATAAAAATATAAGAGATTTAATAAAGGAAGCTAAGGAAATAGGATTTCTTATTGTAAATATTGTAACTAATGGTACAGTAACTTTAGATGTTCCAGAGGCAGATGTTATATTTTTAAGTTTGGATGGATTAAAGGAAAAGCATAATTATATTAGAGGAAATACCTTTGATAGAATTATGGAAAATGTGGAGGAAGCAAATAATTCCAATATATGTGTATATATGGCGGTAAATAATTCTAATTATGAAGATATTGAAGGAGTATGTAATCTAGTTAAGGAAACTGAAAATTTAAGATCAATAAGTTTTAATTTACATACACCATATAAAGGAACAGAGCACCTTAAATTAAGTAAGGATGAAAAGGTACAAGTTATAAATAAAATAAAGAAAATGATTAAAAATGATTATCCAATATTTAATTTATATTCCTCATTAGATTATGTGTTAAAGAACAATTGGAATAGACCATGTCATCAATGTGTAGTTTCTGAAAATGGTAAAAGATATGTATGTGGTAGATGTGTGGAAATAGATGGATTATGTGATGAGTGTGGATATCTTTTTGCAGTGGAGTTTTCTTTGTTATTTAATGGGAATATAAAGATAATATTTGAGGTTTTAAAAACATATTTAAAGTATGTTTAGGAGGAACTATGATTTCAAATTTTTTAAGAGTGGTTTTAGCTAGAAGTTTTCAACCCATAAAATTTACACAGGTAGGTGCTAAGGATATAGATACAGAAGTAGAGGAAATAGGGTTATACATACATATACCTTTTTGTAAAACCTTATGTTCTTTTTGTCCATATAATAAGGTAGTTTATAATAAAGCTTTAGCTGAAAAGTATTATTATGCTTTATTGAAAGAAATAGATTTAATAGGTAATTATTATAAAGGAAAAAAAGTAATTTCTTTATATTTTGGTGGGGGAACTCCTGCACTTATGATTGAATATATGGAAGGAATTTTATCTAAAGTAAGAGAGTTTTTTTATATAAAAGAAAGTATAGCCATAGAATTACATCCCAAAGATATAAATAGTGAACTTATGAATAAATTAAGGTTTATTGGATTTGATATGGTAAGTATAGGAATACAATCCTTTGGAGAGAAAGAATTAAATACTTTAGGTAGAGAATATATAAATGGAGAAGAAAAAGTAAAATTTGCTAAAGAGGCAGGATTTAGAGTAATAGATGTGGATCTTATCTTTGGAATTAAAGGACAGAGTGAAGAGAGATTGACAAGAGATTTTGAAAAAGCTTTTAAATCAGGTGCAACTCAAGTTTCAACATATCCATTTATAGATTTTTCTTATGCAAATAATAAGCATAAGCCATTAAAAACTAAAGAAAAGAAAAAATTATTAAATGTATTAGAGAATATAAGTAGTGAAATGAATTTAGAGAGAACTGCGGTATGGACCTTTGGAAAAAAAGGTGTAGAAAAATATTCTTCTATAACTAGAGACACTTATATAGGGTTTGGGCCAAGTGCTGCTACCCTTACTAATAGTTCTTTTAAAATAAATACATTTTCAGTAGAAGAATATATAAATTGTCTTAATAAAGATCAAAATCCTAAAATGTTAACTATGAATTTTTCTAAAAGAATTAGAGGGCTTTATTGGTTATTTTGGAATGCTTACACTTTAAAACTTAACAATGAAATTTACACACAACTTTTTAACAGTGATTTAGAAAAAGATTTTTATGTAGAACTTAAAATAAGTAGAATGTTAGGTTTAATAAGTAAAAATTCCAAAGAGTATGAACTTACATCAAGAGGAACATACTTATATCATATTTTAGAACAACATTATACACATCAATATATAGATAAAACTTGGAATGTATGTAGGAAAGAACCTTGGGTTAAAGAAATTCAACTATATTAGTTAATTTTAAATTAAAATATAGCACTAAATATAAAAGAATATAGAGAAGAATTTATTGATTATAATATATGTAAATTATGTAATTTTATTTTGATACACATAATATACTTAAATGAAACTATATTATGAGGTGTTAAAATGAATGCATTATTTTATATAGGAACAATACTTTTAAGTGGATTAATTGTAGGAAAAATAGCATCTTTTTTAAAATTTCCCAAAGTAACAGGTTATTTAATAGCAGGTATAATTATAGGACCATCTATGCTTAATATTATTCCAAAAGATACTGTAGCTAATTTAGGAATAATCTCTCAGGTAGCTTTAGCACTTATAGCTTATGGTATAGGTAGTGAACTTAATTTTCAACAATTAAGTAAAATGGGAAGTAAAATAATTATAATAACGATATTTGAAGCTTTTACAGCTGTGTTTTTAGTAGATTTTGTTTTTATATTTATTTTAAAACAGGATATAGCATTTAGTATGATATTAGGATCAATAGCAGCGGCAACGGCACCAGCTTCAACAATTATGGTTTTAAAACAATATAGAGCAAGAGGACCTTTAGTAGATACTCTTTTACCTGTAGTAGCTATAGATGATGTTATGGCGGTAGTAGCTTTAGGCGTATCCTTAGCTTTAAGTAAAAATATAATGGGAATAAGTTCAAATAATGTAAATTTATTAGCTCTTATTGGACCATTTATAGAAATTATACAAGCTATTTTGTTAGGAATTATGTTAGGTTTTATTTTGAGTATAGTATGCAGCAAAAGAAAAAGTGTAGAAGGAATACTTTGTATTACTTTATCTTTTATCTTAATAGGTATAGGAATTACTACATTTTTTAATATATCTACTCTTTTAACATCTATATCCATAGGTGCAACTATTGCCAATTTGTCATCTAATAAAAATAAATTATTTGAAGTTATGGATAATATAACGCCTCCAATATTTTTAGTATTTTTTACTTTATCAGGATCAGAATTAGAATTACAAGCTTTAACAGCAGTTGGATTTATAGGTGGTGCATATATTGCTTTAAGAATAGTTGGAAAGGTATTAGGAGCATTTATTGGAGCAAAAGTAACAGCAGCAAATAAGAATGTTCAAAAGTATTTAGGTATGACTTTATTACCACAGGCTGGAGTAGCCATTGGGTTAGTGGTAGTTGCTAGTACAGCGTTACCAGAATACGGAGAAATTATAAGAGCAATTATATTATCAGCCACAGTAATTTATGAGCTTATAGGACCTTTATTAACTAAAATTGCTATACTAAAGGCAGGAGAAGCAAAAATAAAAGTTGCTTAAAAATTTCAACTTTTAGATGAAAATGTTGTACAATATTGTATAAAGAATTAAACTTAGGAGGAATTTTTATGTCTTGTTTAGGAAATATACTTTGGTTTATATTTGGTGGGTTTTTAAATAGTTTAGGTTGGATATTTTTTGGAATAGTATGGTGTATAACTATTATAGGAATCCCTATAGGTCTACAATGCTTTAAAATGGCTAAGCTTCAATTTGCTCCTTTTGGAAAGGAAATAGTAACAACTAATGAAGGTCCTTTCAATTTTGTATTAAATATTATATGGCTAATAACAAGTGGATGGGAATTAGCTTTAGCTAATTTAATAAGTGCAGCATTTTTAGCAATAACTGTAGTTGGAATTCCTTTTGCAGTACAAGCATTAAAAATGGCTAAACTATCATTAATGCCTTTTGGAAAAGAAGTAGTATAAAAATATTTATTTTAAATTATAATTAATTAGGGAAGGTTTTCATTATAATTATTTAATATAAATTATAATGAAAATCTTTCTTTTTATCATATATTCTTAACATATATATATAAATGTATTTTTTTGCTTTGTTGACAGTAAAAATAGCTAAGAATATAATAAATAAATGTTAAAACTAATTAGTTTTAAGCTAGCTTAATAACAAATATATAGTTTGTATAGAAACTATTATTTTTTACATTTAATAGTTTGCATAGAAATTATTTGGGGGGCGAGTTAAATTAGTAATTCAGTATATGCATTTGAGACAGCTATGCTTGTGAGAGAATTATATTCAAAAATAATGTATGGGCTTATTGATGAACAGGAGCATTTAGGATTAACAAAACAACAACTTATAGTGATAAAATTAATAGCTCATAAGAAAAAAATGACTATATCTGAAATTTGTAAGGAGATGAGTTTATCTAAGGGAACTGTATCTGGTATAATACAGCGTTTAGAGAAAATGGGATATATACATAAATTCAAAAATACTAATGATTTAAGAAGTACATATGTTATATTTTCAGAACAAGGGTTAGAGTTTTCAAGAAAATTTAAAGAAAATATAAATAATAGCTTCACAAAAATCTTTAAAAATCTATCTACATATGAATTAAAAAACTTAAATAAAAGTCTAATTAAGATATTAGATGAAATAGAGGAGCGATAAATATGAGTATTAAATTAATTTTAGCAATTATAACAATTACATTTGCTTTAGTATTTTATACAATTGGAGTATTTGCAGAAAGAAAAGCAGGAACATTAAAGAAATGGCATGTAATAATTTTTTGGTGTGGTTTAGTTTGTGATACTATAGGAACAACTACTATGCGTAGTATAGCAACTAGCGGAAGAGTATCTATACCATCAACAGAATTAATGATTCATGGAATTACAGGTACATTAGCTATAGTATTAATGTTATTTCATGCTTTATGGGCTACTTGGGTATTATTTAAAGGTAGTGAAGAAGCTAGAGAAAAGTTTCATAAATTTAGTATAGTTGTTTGGATAATTTGGTTAATACCATATTTCATAGGAATGATAATAGGAATGACAGCTTAATTAAAAATCATCATGATTTAATCATGGTGATTTTTTATTTTAAAAAAAATCATATTAATTAATAAGAAATCATATAAAAGAATGTATAAGAGAAATAAGGAGAAATTATTGTGAATAAATTAGTGTTTTTTGCTATAATATTTGTTAATTCAGCATTGGTATTATATACTTTAGCAGTAATTTCAGAAAATAGAAGTAAAACACTTAAAAGAATCCATGCAATAGAGTTTTGGATAGCATTTATATGCAATATATTAGGAATGGGGATAATGAGTACTATAGAGAATAATAAAATTATTGTTAATATATCGCAAACAATAGAAATTTTACATGTGATTTCTGGTGGTGTTGCAATAATATTAATGTTATTTCATGCTTTATGGGCTACTTGGGTATTATTAAAAGGTAGTAAAGAGATTAAAGAAAAATTTCACAAGTTAAACATTTTCATTTGGTTAATTTGGCTAATACCTTATGGAGTAGGTATGTATATTGGAATATTTGGTTAATAAAAATATATAGACACATCCATTAACAAATGAAAGATATGTCTATATATTTTTTAAAGTTCTATTTAAATAACTTTATTTTAAGGCTTAATACTTTGAGGAAATTTGAATACATTAAGAGGGTCATATTTTCTTTTGATTTTCTTTAGTTTAGATAAGTTACCATCAAAAAATTCTTTTTCATAATTAGAAATTTCATTATCTGCAAAGTTTACATAACAACCATTTGTTAAATCATAGAGATAATTAAATTTATCTTTTATCCAATTTACATTAGCTTCTTTAATGGAAGCATCACCTGGTTTACACTTATTATCATTCCAAACAGATTGTATTCCTAATATAAATTTAGCACATCTATAAGCAAAGGAAGAAGTATTTTTATCAAAATCCATTACTTTTCCTCCAAGTCCAGAAAAACTTACAGAAGTATAAGTTGATCCTTTAGGAGGATCACTAGTAATAAAGCCTAAAATATTTCTTAATTCATCTACAGCAAATGGTTCATAAACAAATCTACCAGTAAATTTAAAAGATCTACATTTAGGATATAAACTAGTTATTTTTGAATGAGCATCTAATAAATTTAAGTGTTCAAATTTCATATTTTCTTTAGCTAAATCATAAAGTGGCTTTATGATTATTTTTGCTTCTTCAGGAGTACCATAGAATAATCCACCACCAAAGATACTAATACCATCTTTTAAAGAATTTTCTATTCCAATATTAAAAGTTATTCTATTATCAGCAGTTAATAACCATTTTTGCCAAGTATCAAAGAAGGCTAATTGTTGATTTTTAGAGCCTGTAGGATAATTTAAAGATATTAAAGTCACTTTATTTACTTTATTAAAAAGCTTATAAGTTGTACAAACTACAATACCAAAATGTCCTCCTCCAGAACCTTTACATGCCCAAAATAAATCAGAATTAGAATTTCTATTAGCAGTTATTAATCTACCTTTATAGTCAATTAATTTAATTTCTTCGATACTATCGCAACCAAGACTTAAATATCTAGTTGAAAATCCAAAGCCACCACCTAATGAAAAAACAGTAGCACCTACTGAGGGACAAGTTCCTCCAGGAAAGGGATATCCTTTAGGAGATAGAAAGTTATAAATCTCTCCTAAAGTAACACCACTTTGAATAGTAATGGTATTTTTAGTAGAATCTAATTTAATATATTTCATTTTAGATAAATCTATAGTTAATAAATTATCTTCTACGGAGTATCCCTCAAAACTATGACCTTTAGATCGAATTCTAAATTGTATATCATTTTTTCTACACCAAAGAATACATTCTTTTACATCACCAATATTTTTACAATAAGCTATAGCTAAAGGATATTTTTGTATTGCTCTATTCCATACTTGTCTTGCGCGGTTATAATTTGAATTGCCAGGTTTAATTATTTCTTTACTTTTATAACATGAATTTTTCAAAATATCACCTACAATATAATTAAATTTATAGTAAATTATATGCTTAAATCGTATAATTTGACAAAGTATTTAATATATTGCTTATAATTTAAAATTAATAGTTAATGTGGTATAATTTTATAAAATAGTTTTGAGTATTAATGATTTTAATTAAAAATTTTATGAAAAATAAAATTATTATAAAATTTAATTTTGTTGTGTATCATTTTGTCATATATATTATATACTATAGTTAAAAGTTAAATTTTTTTTAATTATTGACTTTACTTTTGGGAAGAGTATAATAAATAAAAAAACGGAAATTAATTACAAAAGTAGGAGGATATTTAAGTGCAAGGATTAAGATTTGATTTTATAGCAAAATTTTATAGCTTTTATTTTAGCTGGGGCTTTTATTATAGCGCTGGTTTAAAGTTTTGCATAAAAAAATATGAATTTTTACCTTTGATGGGTTATAAATATCTTTCTATATAATGAATTCTAATAAAGAATTATTAATTGAAGAATCATAAGACTCATTAAATTGAGTCTTATTTTTTTACTATAATTAATGGTTAAAAGGAAAATATAAAGGAGGATTAAAAATGATAGTTATTTTAAAACCAAGAACAAAAGAAGAGGAGATTAAAAAGCTAATGAATAAGATAAAAGGCTTAGGGGTAGGAGCACATATAGTTAATGGGGCAGAAATGAGTATAATAGGATTAGTAGGAGATACTAGCAAAGTAGATCCATCAAAGCTAGAAGCTAATAAAAATGTTGAAAAAGTTATGCATGTACAAGAGCCTTTTAAAATGGCAAATAGATTATTTCATCCAGATAATTCAGCATTTAAAATAGGAAATTCTGAAATTGGAGGTAAAAAAATTGCTTTAATTGCAGGACCATGTTCAGTAGAAACTGAAGAACAAATAACAGAAATAGCTAGAGATGTAAAAGAGTTAGGAGTAGGGTTTTTAAGAGGAGGAGCCTTTAAACCTAGAACCTCACCATATAGCTTTCAAGGTTTAGAGTTAGAGGGATTGGAATTATTAAAAAAAGCAAGAGAAAAAACAGGATTGCCAATAGTAACTGAAATAATGTCTACAAGTATGATAGAAAAATTTGTGCAAGATGTAGATATAATACAAGTTGGTGCTAGAAATATGCAAAACTTTGACTTGTTAAAGGAGCTTGGAAAAACTAATAAACCAATTCTTTTAAAAAGAGGATTATCTGCAACTATTGAAGAGTTATTAATGTCAGCAGAATATATAATGGCTGGAGGTAATGAACAAGTTATACTTTGTGAAAGAGGAATAAGAACTTTTGAAACTTATACAAGAAATACTTTAGATTTAAGTGCAATTCCAGCTATAAAGAGATTAAGTCATTTACCTGTAATAGTAGATCCAAGCCATGCAGCAGGAAAAGCATGGATGGTAGAGCCACTTTCAAAGGCAGCTATAGCAGTTGGAGCAGATGGATTAATAATAGAAGTTCATAATGATCCTGCTAATGCACTATGTGATGGTCAACAATCAATAAAACCAGTGGAATATGGTTCATTATTAAAAGATTTAAAATTAATAGCAAAGGCTGTAGGTAGAGAATTATAAATTATGAAAAGTATAGGTGAATCTGACTATTTATATTTTTAGTAGGATTAAATTTAAATAATTTGAAGATTTAATTTAATCCTACGTATAAAATTAAAGTAAATATAAATTGGAGTGATATTATGAGGAAATTAATGGTTAATTTAGGTGGAAATAGCTATAATATTTTAATAAAAAAAAATTTGAGAAAGGAATTTGGTAAACAAATAAAAAATGTATTTACAGGAAAAAAGATAGCTATAATAACAGATAATAATTTAAATTTACTATATGGAAATGAAGTAAAAGAAAATTTAGAGTTAACAGGATTTGAAGTTAAAGTTATATCTTTAGAACCAGGAGAAAAAAGCAAATCATTTTCAATACTTCCGTATATATATAACGAACTTTTAGATTTTAAGTTAACTAGAAGTGATTTAGTTATTTCTTTTGGTGGAGGAGTTATTGGTGACTTAGGAGGATTTATAGCATCAACATTTTTAAGAGGAGTTAATTTTATACAAATCCCTACTTCTCTTTTAGCTCAAGTAGATTCAAGTATTGGGGGGAAAGTTGGTGTTGATTTAGAGAGAGGTAAAAATTTAGTAGGAAGTTTTTATCATCCTAAATTAGTTTTAATAGATATAGAAATTCTAAATACTTTACCTGAAAAATATTTTAATGATGGATTAGGTGAGGTAATAAAGTATGGATGTATAAAAGATAGAGAACTTTATGAAGTATTGGAAGATTTAAAAGATAAAAAGACTTTAAAAGAAAATATAGGTGAAATTATTTATACCTGTTGTGATATAAAAAGGAAATTAGTTGAAAGTGATGAAAAAGATACTGGAGAAAGAATGTTACTAAATTTTGGACATACTTTGGGGCATGCTATAGAAAAAGTATTTAATTATGATAAATATACTCATGGACAAGGTGTTGCTATAGGCATGTATATGATAACTAAAATTAGTGAAGAGTTAGAGTTAACTCAAATAGGAGTATCAGAGAGAATAAGATTAATGTTAAAAAAATATGAATTGCCTTATGAAATAAATATAGAGAATAAAGAAGAAATTTTAGAGGCAATTAAATTAGATAAAAAAAATTTAAATAATATATTAAATGTTATATTAATTAAGGATATAGGAGAAGCTTTTATACATCCCACAAATATTAAGTTCTTTAATTAAAATCTTAGGGACTAAACGTTAAAATTATATTTTTTATTAAATAAAAAATAGGTTTTGATGTACTTATTATATAAAAAACTTGATAGTGTAAAGTTTAATATGAAAAAATAGGTTAGATATTATTTTGAAAATATTATTTTTAAAAACTATCAAAGATTATTTTTAGGTACAACAAAAAGACCTTCTATGAGAAGATTTTAAAAATATT
>NZ_WHJC01000044.1 GCF_009295725.1 Clostridium tarantellae | reverse complement strand
GTATATATATAGTATAATAACAATAATATAGTATATTTGTTGTTGTATAATATAGTAAGGTTTTGGCAACTGGCTTATATCAAGGGTCACAGAAGTTTTTTTTGTAAAATACAACGAGGTTTTTTGTAAAATACAACGAGGTCTACTTGTAAAATACAACGAGGTTTGGGGTAAAAATTTTTGTAAAGTACAACGAGGTTTTTTGTAAAATACAACGAGGTCTAACTTGTAAATAACAACGAGGTTGTGTATAATGTTAATAGATTAAATTTGGAAGGGCAATTAAATTATGGAAACTAAAAGTAAGTCATTACAAGATAATAGTTTTGTTATGGATATTAACATGATAGAAGCACCTTTTTTTCTATTTAAAAACCAAAAAAAAGTAAAAAAAGTCAGTGAACTAAAAAAAGATAAAACTATAAGCACACAAGTTAAAAAAATATTAGATATTGTATTACCTGAAAATGAAAACTCACCAGTAGAATATATAAAATGGATTGATAGTAAAGGTGTTTCAAGAGAAATGTTTGCTATGTCTATGATGGCTTTACCTAATTCTTTTACTATGGATGTTTGGTATGCTATTATTGCACTTTACATAAAGAAAAAAAGTCCTGTTTTATATAATGTTGAAACCAAAATGTATAATTTACAAGATGATAAAGTTGAATTTACTCTTTATGAATTAGCTAAATTTATGAATCTTAATACTGGAGGAACTAATTTAGAAAGAATTAAAGTTGCATTACTTCAATTAAAGTCAGCACAATATTATAGCTTTGGTGAAGGATGTTTATATGATAAAGAACATGAAAAATATATAAAATCTAAATTAAAGGGATTAAGTTTAATTTCTGATATTGAAATAGAAGGAGAAAAAGATACAAAAGGACAAAAAAGATCAAGGGAAAAATGCATTGTTTATTTAGGTCAATTAGTAATGGAAAATATAAAAAGAGAATTTATTAAATATTTAAGTCAAGATGTATATTTTAAATTACCTAGTGGATTATCTAGAAGACTTTATACATACATAGAAGGAAATAGATATAAAAAAGCAGGTAAATTAAATCCCTATATAAAAAGAAGTTTTGATGTAGTAGGAAGAAAATTACCAATAGAATTTAAATATAACTCCGAGTTTAAAAGACGTATGAATAAACCCTTAGAAAACCTTGTGGAAACTGGAATTATTAAAGATTATTTCTATGGGGATGAAGTATTAATAAATGGATTAAAGGAACAATGCATATATATAGTTTTCTCTGGAAATAAAGAAAATATTATTGAAGATCTAACAATTAAATATGATTCTTTAATTACAGAACAACAGGAAGAAAGTAAATTAGAAATTCCAAAAGATATTAAACAGGAATTAATTAATTTAGGAATAGCTGATGAAAAAGCTAGTGAAATAATCCAAAAATACAACAAGTGGACATTAATTGAGTATGTACTTTGGATTAATGAAAAAATTAAAGAATCTAATAATAGTTTAAAGAATGCAGCAGGATTATTGATTTATGCTCTACAAACTCAAAGTGTAAAATTACAATTAACTCACCAATATATATTAGATTTTGTTAAAGAAGAAAGAGCTAAAATAGAAACAAAAACATTATCTGATGATGAAATTAAAGATAAATATGAAAAATATATAGAAAATGAATTAAATAAATTTAAAAAAGAAGATGAATTTATTTATAACTTTATGAAGGATAATACTATTCAAAACTTATATGATAATATAGACGTAAAAATAGCTCAATTCAATACTATAATTAGAAATTGTAAAGATGAAAAAGATAAAAAAACACTAATGAATCAAATTGAAGAATTAAATGAGTTTAAAGATATTGGTGAAAAATCTAAGTTATTTAAAAAGCATTTTATTAAAGAAGTTTCAATTATGAGAAGTTTAAAAGATTTTAATACATTTAAAGTAGGGTTATTAAAAGGCACTAAATAGTGTCTTTTTATTTTGAAAAAAATAATATATATTAATAACTTGCTAAGCATATATGTTTTTTAATAAAGTAATAAAAGAAATATGTATTACTTTATTACTTACAATATAAATTTTTCTATTTAAATATTAATAAACATAAATTAGTTTATACCACATTATTTATATTAAAAATTTTCTCTTATATTACTTATTATTATATATGATATGTGTTGTTAATTGAGATATCTTTGGGAATAGGCTTAAATAAAGGCTTGTAGAAGATAGTTTTCATTAAAAGAAGCTATTATTAATTAAATAATTAACAGGTTATAAACAGGTTGTCCACAATTTATAAACAGGTTTTCAACAAGTAAAAAAACACACTTCATATAGACGTGTGTTTAAAAGTAAATAGGCTTTATATTTTTTATTATTTTAGAAGAAAAATGATTTTAAATTTTTTAACTTAATTAAAGAATAAAAATCAGTTGAATCAACCACTGCTTTTCCGTTTGATATGGTGGCATACATTTCTATTTCAAAATTATTAGCTTTGTCTTTATTTAAATCTATAGTTTCCTTTAGATAATCTATTTTAGACATAACAGGTAATTCTTGTTCTTTTTCAAAATATTCTTCCTCTAATACTTTTAGTCTTGAATTACATGTAAAAAGAGTTTTTAAATTACATTGATTATTTACTTTAACTATAAATTTATAGTTATTTCCACTTTGTTGAAAGTCTTCCACCTTCCATGATAATTTACTCATAAAAAGATTAACTTTAATTTTATTTAAAAGCTCACTTTTTATGATCTCATCATTTTCATTAGTAATTTTTTCTGTTAAAGATTTATACTCTTCCTCTAATGAACTTTTAAAGCATTCTAATTGTTCATTAAGTTCTTTTTGCATAATATCTATGGGAGAAGATGCCCCAATGAAAAATACACATACCATTAATATTGAAAAAATATATAAAATCTTTTTCATAGTAAACCTCCTAGTAAGTTTGATATTATTTTTTCCAATTAAAGAAATATTATGTATTTTGAAATGTAATTTAGCTTAATACTTATTTATTTTTTTTAATATAGCTACTCCTAAACTCTAAATAGTTCATAAGTCCTCTATAAATTTTAATTCTTTTAACAAACTCTTCAAGAAATATCTCAGACTTATATTGCTCAACAGTGAATCTTTCCCATTTTTCTATTATAGCTAAAAGCTTAAGCTTTTCCTGTTGAGAAGTTGCCATATTATACATAGCTCTTTGTGATTTAATTTTATTTTTTTGAGAATTTGAAATATCCTCTAGTACACTATCTCTAGTAGCTACATAAGCAAATTCATCTTCTTCCTCAAATAATTTTAAATCATTATCAATATACTTTTCATAAGCTTTTTTAATAATATTTTCAGCTATTGATTTTTTACCTTCAACTTCTTCTTTATATTTTTTAACAAATTGTATAATATGAGGATGAGTTTTTTCTACATTAACCATTCTTCCATTTTCACCTACTGTAGTTGTGGCAAATACAAATAAAGATGCAGGATCTTTTACCTTTCCTTTGCTAATTCCATCTTGCATCCATAAAATATATTCTGCTAATTCATACTTTGAATGTTTATTTATTAACTCTATTATCTTTTTTTCATTTATACCAAAGTTTAAAAGTTCCTTATTTATATCTTCTGGAAATTTAATTTCTATATTTTCTATGTTATTGTCATTAGTCTTTTTTCTATTGTCTATTTTAAAATTTTGTTCCTTTTTAGTTAGAAACTGAATCAGTTCCTTTCTTGTTCCTTTAAATATTATATAAATACATTGTTCTTTAAAACCATTTATTAATATTTCATCTCCATAAAACCAATCCTTTATTATTCCTAATTCATACATAGATTCTAAAGATTTTTTTAATTTACTTTTTAATCTGCTAGGATATTCAAAATCAATAGGAATCTTATTTTTAAGCACATCAAAGCTACGTTTAATATATATATCTGTTGAAGTTCTATTAGATTCTATATATAAATATAGCCCTCTAGTTATACCTGTTTTTAGTTGAAAATATTGATGATTTCTAACAACTCTAACAAATCCAGCTTCTAAATTATTCATAATTAAATCACCAAAAGTAACATATCCACTAAAAAGCTTATTATCACCATCTTCACTAGTTACTATTTCTGATGTATCATAGCTATCTATTAAAGATACTGCTTTTTCACTTCTAGTTTCATAAGTTCCTTTAACCTTGTTATAAAGACTTCCTTTTCCTAAACTATAATAATCAGTAGCCTTTAATCTTCTTAAAGCATCTTTAATTTTTTTATATGTATTTCCTCCGCTTTTAAGCTCCATAGCCTCACAAAGTCTATTTAAAGTAAATTCAACTTTATTTGATTTTAACTTATAAAGTCCATTTTCATCTGGACACAATGGACTATTATCATTTACCATAAGTCTTATCAATCCTAAAAATACATCCATACAATAAGAATCAGGTAAACTTCTTACTGAAGATATTATAAGCTCTCTAGTCATACCTTTACTATCTATCCATTTTCTATAATCTACTTTTGAAAGCTCATTTGTTTTATATATATCTTCCAAAACTTCTTTAGCTTCATTAGTAGTATTTTTATTTTCCATTAAGGATTTTACAGTATGAATTTTTTGAGTTCTTGCAAAAGTAAACATTGGAGCCTCAGATAAATTTATTTCTACCATTAAGTCTTTTGATTCATTTATTTTGTTTTTACTCATTATATCCTCTCTTCTTTACACATATATCCTATATATTACTAAAATAGTTTGGACTCTGCAACAAAAAAAGTTTGGACTTTACAACAAATAGTTTGGACTTTATGACAGTAATCACTTGGACTTTATAACAAAAAGTTTGGACTTTATGACAAATAGTTTGGACTTTGTAACAAAATAATCTTTATAACCCTTGAAAACACTAGATTTTAAAAAGTTTACTATAATATACAACAACATTACTATAATGTATTTATACTATTTATATACTACTAGATAATTAAAATTAATATAAAAATTAAACTATTTAAATTTCTAAAATTAACAAAAATTCTTTTAAAAAAATATAAAAATAAAAGTTTTAAAATATTACAAAAAACATATAAATTATATATAGACAATATACAAGCTATTTAATATATAGTTAGAACCTTTTAAAATACGTTTTAACAGTTTTTTATATTTGTATAATATATTTTGTCTAAAAACAATAAAAAATGTCTTAAAATTCATTTTAAAAGCATTTTCTAAAATAAAAGAATAAATAACTAGAATAGGGTATCCCTAAATTGGTGTTAATAGATGAAAATTTAAATGGTTAACTAATAATTAAAACTTTAAAAGAAATAAAATATGTATTTCAATTTTATTTTAAATATCCATACAATATTGTTATAAAAGAAAATCTTAATTAAAAGTACATAATTTTTGAAATGTGATTTAACTTTAAATAGCAGCAGGGTTTGAATTTTCCATTAGTAGAAATGTATTTTTTAAAGAGCTTTACTATATTTAATTTTTAAATGGAGTAAATATAAAAATGCACATTACTTTATATTTCTATATAAATATATTTACTATGTTAATTGTTATTAATTAATATTATACATATGATATATGTTGTTGTTAATTGAAGTGTTTTTTGAAAGTGGCTTATTGTAAGGGATACAGAGGCTGTTTTTCTATGAACTACATTATATCTTCTATAAACTACACTATTTATTCTACCAACTACATTAGAACAATTCTATAAACTACGTTATACTTTCTATAAACTACACTATTTTTTCTATAAACTACACTATTTTATATTGACAATTGACTATAAAAATGTAAAATTCATAGTGATAAAAAGTTTACTTTATTTTAAAGGAGTAATAAATGAATAAAATTAATGAAGCTGATAAAAAAGATAAGGTTATTTTTAATAATTCCTCTGTTTTAGATATAAATTTTATAGAAAATCCTATGTTTATTTCCTCTATAAAAGAAGCAATTACCATTGGAGATTTAGGCACAAAGTGTGAAAAACTTCAAGTGTCAGAGGAAATAAAAAATATATTAAGAAAACTATTAGAAAGTCAAAGTAGAGAATCTTTAGTTGTATATAGAAAATGGACTGATAGTAAGGGAAATTCAAAAGAATTATTAATTGCTAATAGCCTTCCTACCTTAGGATGTTTTGATATTTGGAATGGTCTTATAGGTTTATTTTTAAATAAATTAACACCTATTGCATATGATAATTTAGAAAAATGTTTTAATATTGATATATATGAAATGGAGTTTACTTTATATGAATTATCTAAATTTATGGGAAAAAGTTTAGGTGGATACACTACTGAGAAATTAAAAGAAGAATTATATACACTTTGTAATTCTACTTATTATTCTGTTGAGCGAAATATGATTTTTGATAAGAAAAATAATGAATACTTACATATTGATGAAAAAGGATTTTCTTTGATTTGGGACTTAACTTTAAATAGTAGAAAAGATAAAAGTGAAAGTAGTAAAGATAGTAAATGTAAAGTGGTTTTTAATAAAGTTATTATAGAGAATATTAAATATGAATATTTTAAATATTTAAAACCTAATGTGTATTTTGCATTACCTTCAAAAGGAATAGTTAGAAGGCTTTACACCTATATTTTAGGTTCTTTATATAATACTAATAAAACTGAAAATACAATATATTTAAAGAGAAATTACTTTGTTATAGGAAATAAGCTTCCTCTTTACCCATTACAAAGATCTAAAATAAAAGAAAAGCTTAATATAGCATTAAAGCATTTAATAAATAATGGCATAATTACTGACTATTTTTATGGTGATGAAATAGTTCTTAATAATGTTAAAGAAGATGTATTATATATAGTATTTAAAGGAACAAAGGAAGATGTAATAACAACTTTAGATAAAAATGCTTTAAAGAATATGTTAAATAATAAAGAAGAAAATAATCTATTAGAAATTCCTAAAGACATAAGAAAAGAGCTTTTTCATATAGGAGTTACAGAAAACAAGGTTAATGAAATAATGCAAAAGTATGATAAGTGGAAATTAATTCAGTACATACTATGGATAAAAGAAAAAGCTAAAGAAAGTGATAAAAAACCTACTAATTTAGCAGGATTACTTATATATGCATTACAAACAGATACCTTTAAACTAGAATTAACTCATGAGTATATTGTAGACTTTGTAAAAAATGAAAAAGCTAAATTAAATAAAAATACATTAACAGAAGAACAAATAAGAGAAAAGTATGAAAAATATATAGATAAAGAAATAAGTAAATTTATGAAGGAAGAAGATTTTATTTATGAAATGTTTAAAGAAAATATACTTACAGTTATAGCTAGCACCTTAGATCAAAAAATAACTCAATTTAAAATGATTTATAACACCTGTAATAATGAAAATGATAAGAAAAGCATACAAAAACAATTAGATGAATTAATAGAATTTAAAAATAATAAGGAAGAGTCCCAGTTATTTAAACAGCATATAAAGAAAGAAATTATGGTTTATAGGGGATTGAAGGATTTTAATCACTTTAAACTAGAAATTTCTAAAACTAAGTAAACATCAGTATTATAAAAATTAAAAAATACATTTGAGATGTATAAAAGACACGTTTGGGATGTGATAATCAAAGCTTTACATTAAATAATCAACAAGTTATTAACAGGTTGTCCACAGGTTTTCAACAATTTAAAATGCATACTTTTAAAAAAAACAATAAAACCATACCATAAACAATAGTTAAATGGTATGGTTTTAGTATTATGCTAAATATCCATGTTATTTAGTAATTCTTTTAAACTTTTTAGTTCTTCAATAGTTAAAGTTATTCCTTTACCCATTTTTTCATGGTTAGGTGACCAATCTCTTAAATCATATTTAGCTTCTTTTCCATTCCAACTAATTAAGTTTAATTCTTTTTTCCAGCCTTTAGAAGATTCTGAAATGCTGCCTAGTTCTTTTTCAATTTCAAATTTTATTTCTGCCATTGTTTTACCTCACTATTTATAAAAATATTTTTACTATTAATTATACACATAATCTTCAACAAATTCTTCAAAAGTTTTAGCTTGAACTGCTTCTACCTCTGTATGCAATGCTGCAAAGTGTTTTTTACCACATTTTATTTTTCCTTTTTCATCATCTCTTAATAAGGATAACTTATTTGTTCCTTTAGTTTCAACTACAAAATAAAGTTTTTCTTCACCATCTTTTTCTAATAATATAGCCCAGTCTGGGTTATATGGCCCAATAGGGGTATCTACTTTAAATTCTCTTGGAAGCTTTGCATATACCTTAATTTTATCATTGTTTTCAAGTTTTTCAGCAAATCCACACTCTATGTCAGAATCATATTTAACATAATTATATACTGACCTATTACTTTCAATTATATCCTTTGATAAATAACCATATAATTCTTCATCTTTAAATACTTCTTGAACTGCATACTCTTCATCACCAATTTTTTCATACTTTATGCCATCTACAATTAGTCCTTTTAAGGTTCTTTTAATTATGAAAGCAACTTCTTGCATAAACTTACTTGGATTTTTTTTGAATAAATCTAATTTTTCAGACCTAATTAATAAATTTGCTAAAGTTTTTCTAGTTAAATTAGTTTCATTTTGTAAATAGGTTAATATATCAGGTAAAATAACTTTTTCATCTACATCAAATAAAACTCTATCTTTTTCTTTTCCTTTTACTCCAGATACATCAATTTTAGTTTGTGCTTTTACTACCTCTATTTTACTACTACTAACATTAAGATCATAATCCATAGCTTTTATACAGTTATTTATAAGCTCTTCACTATCAAAATCAACGGAATAAGTGGTTTTATACTTTATTCTTTCCCAAAGGTCTATAAACTCTTGTGATAAAAATACTTCTTTATTAATTTTTATTTCTCTTTTTTTACTACCATCTTTAATATTTTTAAGTTCTCCAGTTAATCTAGTAAGCTTTTCAGATACTTGTATTTGTATATCTTTAAATTCTACTGGAAGAGCTAAAGTTTCATTTTTTAAATCAAGCTTTAACTTATCTTTAATAATTCCCTTTGAATCTATATACTCTTCTTCCTTTAAGAAAGTCCATATTTTTTCTGAATTTTTTGAACCAACTTTCTCTACAGTACCATTTTCTATAGTTTTAAAAGGAATATTAGCAAAGATATGTTTTTCTACTAAACCAAATTTCATACCTTGATCTACTTCAATTTCTTTTTGTAGCTTATTTACAAAATCTTCATAGGATTCATTTACCATAACCGTAAGAGTATTTATATCATGTCCATGTACTCTTTCACCTTTTTGATTTACTGCTAATCTAAGTCCTCTACCTATTTCTTGTCTTTTCTTTATTTCAGATTTGGTTTCATTTAAAGTACAAATTTGAAATACATTAGGGTTGTCCCACCCTTCTCTTAAAGCTGAGTGAGAAAATATAAATTTAAGTTTACTGTCAAAGCTTAATAACTTTTCCTTATCTTTCATAATTAAAGCATAAGCATCCTCATCAGCTAGAGTATTACCTTTTGTATCCTTTAATTTTCCCTTTGAATCCTGTGAGAAATATCCATTATGAACTTCTTCCACTAAAGAATCTATATCCACATCCATAAATAAAGTATGATATTTAGATTTACGTATAAATTTCTTATACTCATCCTCAAACATAAGAGCGTACTTACCCTTTTGAGGATTTCCATTTTCATCATAATATCTATAATTAGCTACTTTATCAATAAAGAATAAGCTTAATACTTTAATTCCATGCTTAGTAAGAGCTAACTCCTTATTTAAATGTTCCTCAATGGTCTTTCTAATTTGAACCCTTTTAAGCTCATCATTATCTATATCCCCATGAGATTCTCCTTTTTCTATTAAAATATCATTGCTAGTAAATGTGATATACTCTTTACCTTTTTCACAATTTATTTCATCTATAATAAAACCTTGGTATAAATCTCTATTAGTAATGTCTTCTAAATTTGTTCCTTTTTTAACTGTTTTAGTTATTCTTTTTACTTTTCCTTTTTCTAAAACATCTACTTCCACCTTAGCTGATATAGTTTCCTTAACATTGCTAGTATTAACTAATTTAATATAAGCTTTATTATTACTGTTCTTAGGCATTACTGAAATTACTTCAATTTGCTTAACCAATTCTTCCTCATAAGCATCCACAGAATCTAACTTATACACTAAATTAACCTTTTCCTTATGGGTGGCAGAATACCTTAAAATTATTAAAGGATTAAGGGATGCAATTGCTTCCTTAGACTTGGGAGTGGTATCCACACTTTGAGGTTCATCTATAATTACTATAGGATTTGTTTGCTCAATAAATTCTATGGGCTTATGACCATTTAACTTATCATTAGCTCTATGAATTATATTTGCACTTGTTTCCTTTTTAGGGTCTGTAAAACTCTTTCTAAAGGCATCTATATTTATAACCATTATTTCTATGTTACTACTTGTTGCAAAGTTTCTAACCTGCTCTAGCTTTTGAGAATCATATATAAAATAATTATATATAGTATTATCATAAATCTCTTTAAAATGTTCTTTAGTTATTTGTAGAGATTTATAAACTCCTTCCTTAATAGCTAAAGAAGGAACAACAATTATAAATTTAGTAAAGCCATACCTTTTATTAAGCTCTAATATAGTTTTTAAATAAACATAAGTTTTACCAGTACCAGTTTCCATTTCTACTGATAAATTTAAAGTTTTTTCTCTTAAAGCATTGCTTACAGCTAGTCCATTATTTTCTTGTATGTCCTGCATATTTTCTAAAATATCATCATTACTAAGAATTAATCTATTTCCTATACCTAGCTCATTTTCAAACATTCCCACATTCTCATTTAATATAGAAACAGTGAAATTATCTTGAGCTATAGTTTGTCCTTCAAATACCTTAATAACAGAATTAACAGCATTATTTTGATATGCTAAATCCTTATCAAATTTTATTTTCATAATAACCTCACCTGCCTATATACTTTTAACGTCTTCTATACCATATCTTTTTAAAATTTGAACAGCATTAGTCTTAATAGAATCACTATTAAAACCATTATCCATAAATACCACTCTGCAAAACTCTGGTTCAAGATCATCTTTAAGCTTTCCTATAGCTTCAACTACCTCTAAAGTAATATCCTTATCTAAACATACCAAGATAGCTCCAAAACCTATGGAAAATACTTTTTTACCCTTAATTTCATACTCTTCAATAGGCATATTTAAATCCACTCCATATTTCAAAAGAATTTCATACAATACATCTTCCTCAGTTCTATCACTTTTAACATTTTCCACATTAGATAATAAATTAAGTTCTAAATCTTCATCATAATTAGAATCCCACTTATTAATATTAGAAGAATCTAACTTAAATACCTTAAATCCTATGTCTAAATCATCTATACCTTCCTTATCCTTATTATCCTCTTTTATCTTCTCACCAGCTCTTCTAATACGCTCTTTTCCTATTTCACATATATTTTTATACTCTGCTTTAAAAGCTTCACTTTTTTCATCACACTTTTCAGGTAACTGAACCATTATAAATTTACGATTTCCACCATCTTCTGCATTAAGTTGCATTGTGGCATGGGCTGTTGTGGATGAGCCTGAAAAGAAATCCAAAACTATTTCTTGAGATTTTTCACCTAAACTTAATTGCATAAGTTTTTTTATAAGTTTAATTGGCTTAGGAGTATCAAAATATGATGTCCCCTCAAAAAGCCCTTGTAATATTTTAGTTCCTTGAGTGGAAGTTCCACACTTTTCTCCAGTAAACCAAGTATTATCTACACTTCCAAATTTCTTTTTTTCTTCATAAAAAACTTTTAATTGTGGTTTTGAAGTACCCATTTTACCAAAAATAATTCTATTATCTTTTAATAACTCTTTAAATATTTTTTCATCTGTTCTCCAACAACGTCCCTTAGGAGGCCAAAACTCTTCACCAGTATTAGAATTTTTTATTGCATATGTTAAATTAGGTCTTATATTAGGTGCATCAAAAGGATCAGCTTTCCAAGGACCTCTTATATCATTATCTAAGTTTGAAAATTTTTCTTTATCTAATGGTAGAGGAAAACATGCAAAACTTTTTAACTTATACCATTTATCTTCATTACTTTCTTTTAATCGTCTATGTTCTACTCTTCTATTTTTGGCATATGATAATATATATTCATGACTTGAACTTAAATCAGTATCATTTTGAATAGATTGTCTTGCTTGCCATGGAATTTGTGTTACTAAATTTCCTTCTCCAAAAACTTCATCACAAACCTTTTTCAAATTACTCACTTCATTATCATCAATAGAAATAAATATAACTCCATCTTCACTCAATAAATTTCTAGATAATTTCAATCTAGGATACATCATATTAAGCCAATTAGAGTGGTATCTTCCATTTGATTCTGTATTAGTAGTAATTTTATTTCCATCTTCATCTTTTTGACCTGTTATTTCTAAGTAATTTCCTAAGTTATCTTTAAAATCATCTTTATATACAAAGTCATTTCCTGTATTATATGGGGGGTCTATATATATCATCTTTACTTGTCCATAATAAGATTTTTGTAAAAGTTTTAAGACTTCTAGGTTATCCCCTTCTATATAAAGATTTTGTGTGGTATCCCAGTTTTTACTTTCTTTTTTACAGGGTCTTAATGTACCTGTGGAAGGGGTTTGAGCTATTCTTATGGCTTTTGATTTTCCTGGCCAAGTAAAGTTATATCTTTCTATATTTTTGTCTTTGTAATCACCAAGAATTTCTTCTAGCTTTTCAATGTCTACCTTATCTTCGTTAAATACCTCTGGAAATATTTCTTTTAGTTTTCTTATATTATCTTCAACTATATTTAATGTTTTGCCTGTTAATGTTTCCATGGATGTCATCTCCCTATTTTAAATTCTCCTTCAAATCTTTTATTTTATCTTTCAGTTTTCTAACCTCCACATTTAGAGAGACTTTTTTTCCGTAGTTACTTTCTTTTTTTATTTTATTCCTTAGTTCCGTAACTTTACTTTCTAAAGTTTTTATTTCTTCTAGAAGTTCCATGTCAATTTCAAGTGTTTCTATAGGCTTTATTTCAAATTCTTTTGTATATTTGCTTAAATCTAAGCTATTTATGTTATTTACATAACTTTTATATAGTTGAAATAAATTGTTAGTCCATATATTATTTATATTTAAACTTTCTAAAAAAGCTTTTTCTTCTTTCGTAGGTTCATTTAAATTAATCCAAGAAGTGTATATCATTTCTTCTATGGATAATTTTTCTCTTTCCACCTTATTTATTTTCTTTATGGCCACATTAATTTTTATAAAATCCCTATACTCTAATAAAATTATTATTGGGTAAGGTATATATTTTTGAATTAAGTTACATACTTTATTTTCTTTATCCCTATGGTTAAGTTTAACTTTTATAATTTCAATTTCTTCATAGCGTATTTCTTCATCTTCATACTTTGGTATATTTAAATTACTTGGGCTTAAACTATATTGAAAATATATACTTTCAATAGCGTTTTTTAGTAATTCTTTTTCTTCTTTTTTTAAGTCAAACTCTGGTGTGTCTATAAATGCTTTTTTAGGTATTTTCCTATTTATATAACAACTTTTAGGTATTTGAAAATATTCTTGTAACATGTTTTTTTACACTTCCTTATTCTTTAATAATCAAAAATGATATTAATTCGAAATCCTCTAAAGATTTAAAATCTTTTTTAGCTAAGTTAGTGCCTCCTGGGGTGAATAAACTCATAACTCCTTGTTCTTCTTTTTTACCTATAATATCTTTTATACCTATTTCAAGAAGCTCTGAATATTCATCCATATTTCTTCCTTCATTAGTTTCTTCATAAAAATCTTTTACTAAAGAGTTTAATACTTCATTTTTACCACTACATAATTTTCTATATAAATCTAATATTTTTTTTGTATGCACATGATTAAATTTAACTTCTCCAGATGAAGTAACATACACAAAATAATATGGATGAAGTGAATTATTAGAATCTTTTACTTTTTCCTTACAATTAATTTGTCTTAAGCAAAATATTACTCCAGGTTCTACTTCTTCCTTTATTTCCTTAGTGATATTTACTAAGGAATACATACCCATAGGAGCTTTTTCTAATTCTTTTTTATGAGTATTTAAATAATCCATTAAATCCATCTTAAAATCATTTAAAGTTAAATCTGTAATAGATATTCCACCAGATATATCTTCTAAATCTACTACTTCTTCTTGAAGTTGCTTTAATTGTTTTTTTCTATATTCTAGGTCATTCATTTTTTTCTTTTCATCAGTATTTATAATATTTTCTTCTCCTGTAGCTGATATATCTAAAAGCACCATTCTTCCACTTACCCTTGCTTCTAAGTTGATATATTCATCTAATTCCATATTAGGCCAAAAGTTTACTAGCTGAATGGAATTATTAACGGAACCAATTCTATCTATTCTACCAAAACGCTGAATTATTCTAACAGGATTCCAATGGATGTCATAATTAACTAAGAAATCACAGTCTTGAAGGTTTTGTCCTTCTGATATACAGTCAGTTGCAATTAATATGTCAATTTCTTCATTTGTTTTTTCGTTAAGCTTATCTCTTTCTTTTGATTTAGGAGAAAAGTTTATTAGTACACTATTAAAATCTGTCTTTATGCCTTTTAAATTAGTTTTATTTGCTCCTGCTCCCACTACTAAAGCAGTATGTAATCCAAATTCCTCCAGAATCCAAGGAGCTATTTCACTAAATAAATATTTTGCTGTATCTGCAAAGGCAGTGAAAATAATAGCTTTTTTATTTCCTTTGTTAATGGGATTGTTTATTTTATCTCTTAAAAGTATTTTTAAATCCTCTAGTTTAGCATCTCTATTTTTATTTCTGCTAGTTACTTTAGCAGTTTCAATTAAAAGTTTTTCTAAACTATCTCTATCAAACTCTAAGTCCTGTTTCCATTTAATTTTATCTATATCTTGTAATAGAACCTTTACTTTATTTCCTATTAATAATTCTTCTAAATCTGAATCTTCTATATTCATATCATTAATATTTAAATTAGGATCATACTGTCCATTAACAGTATTTATTTTTTCTAATAATTTATCTACTTGTTGTAATATATTTGATACTGTTATTCCAAAAGAGTGAATAGAGCTTTCCATTCTTTTTAACATATTTGCTCTCATTAAATGTATAATACTATTTTCTCTATCCGTTTGTTTAAATATAGATATTCCACCTTTTACCTCAATATCATATTTTCTATTGTATTCCTCTCTTTTATTTGGTAATACATATCTTAATGGAGAATAGGCAGCTAGCTTTAATCTCATTATGTCTTTATTTATTTTTTCTAATTTAGGAAATTCTCCCTCCATATCAATATCAGACTTTATATTTTGTGGGGTATTCCTTTTAGGAAATTTACCTATTTCTTTTATGTTATAATACTTCTCTATGTGTTTTCTAGAACGAGCTATTGTTATGGTATCTAAAAGCTTAAAATAATCCACACTCATCATTTCTAAAAACCTATCTAGGGTTCTTTCTTTTTCTTTTAAGTCTGTCCATCTATTAAATATGGTTTGAGCTTTTCTTAAAGTCATTTCTACACTTCTAATACCTACTTTTTCAAAAGCAAAATCATCCCCCTCAGTTATGAAAGCTATTTGATTTTTTATATCATTCATTTTATTATTAACAGGAGTTGCTGATAACATTAAAACTTTTGTTCTTACTCCCTTTTTAATAACTTCATTCATTAATCTTGAATATCTAGTTTCTGTATTATTTCTAGCCATATTATTTCTAAAGTTATGAGATTCATCAATTATCACTAAATCATAATTACTCCAGTTTATTGTTGATAAATCTATATCTCCAGATTTACCATTTGTTCTACTTAAATCCGTATGGTTTAGAACATCATAATTAAATCTATCTTTTAAAAGGAGATTCCTATTATCATTTTGAGTGTAAATAAGCCAATTATCTCTTAATTTTTTTGGACATAAAACTAATACTCTATGATTTCTTAGTTCATAATATTTAATAATTGCTAAAGCAGAAAAAGTCTTACCAAGACCTACACTATCTGCAATAATACATCCATTAAATTTTTCAAGTTTATCAATAGCTCCCAAAACTCCATCTTTTTGGAATTTATATAACTTGTTCCATATAATTGTTTCTTTAAATCCAGTTTTAGATTTTACAATATTATCTTCTGTTAATTCATGAAGATAATCCTTAAAAATATTATATAAAGTGACAAAATACAAATATTCTGGTGTATTTTCTTTATAAATAGTTTCAATATGTTCTAAAACCTTATCTTTAACATCTTGAAGATATTCATTATTATTCCAAAACATATCAAATAATTGTAACATTTGATTAGTCATAACAGGTTCACTTGTAGAATTTGCAAATATAATTTGATTAGATTTAGCATACCCTAAGCCACTAGATGAAAAGTCATTGGTATTATTAATAAGTAAATCATCTTTATTATTATTACTTATATGCATAAACTTACTACCAACAACTCCAGGAATTTTAGAAGATTTAAATTCTACTTTTTCTCTAATCCAATTTGCACACTCTTTAGCAATACGACTTTGATTTAATTCATTTCGTAATTTTAGCTCATACTTATTTCCTGAAAGTAATTTTTCACTTTCAACATTTTCTAAAGAATAAGCTAAACTTTCTGTATTATCCTCTGTCATAAAAGATGGCTCTGTAAAAATAAATCTTAATTCATCTATCTTACTTAACTCTTTTTTTAATTCTTTAAAAGCATATATAGAAAAATAAGATGCAATTATAGAGAGTTTACTTCCTTTTGAAAGATTTTCTTTTAATTCATCTCCAACCTTATTTAATCTATTATCTAATACCCTCATAAAATTCACTCCCATACTTTATCATCAAATTTATTTTAATACATTTTTACTAATATTCCAATTAATAGATTTAATTTATATTAATGTAAATATTGTTATTTAATTCATTATTTTTATTATTTAACTAATAAATTTGTAGTTTTACTAATACTTCAATGAAAAAATATATATTTATAATTTTTAGTAACTTTAAGTAAATTTAATTTTAAGAGTAAAGTATTAAAGTATTGTTATATTATTGTTAATAAGATTAAAAGAAAACTTAAATGAAAACTTAGTATAATTATGTTTTGTTTATTTTCTTTTAAATTTCTAACTTAAATACTTATATAAATTATGATAGAAATTGTTTTTATTAATGATTTAAATCTCTAAGAAACTAATATTATTTTTTATTACATACAATATCTTTTGTATGCAAAGCTTTATTTTACTAGTGTTAATGGAATTTTATAAAAAATTAGGTGAGTAAGATTTTTATTTATAAAAATAAAAAAAGGATTCTTTAAAAAAACCCTTTTTTTACTTTTATTAGTATTAATAATATTATTTAATACTAAATCTCTATATTTAAATGAATTATATGAAAAATTTATAATATTTTCTTTTAAATTTATAAACCTTAGGATACAATCTAAAAATCTTTAGATGTATCATTAACTAGGTTATAAAGCCTTTATCGTAAGACAAAACATTAAAATAATGCTTAAGACTACAATATAAAAAATATATTTATCTTTCATATAAATCATCTCCTCTATTCAATTTTTAATTTCTTTTAATTTATACAAAAAAATGTATAAAAGTAAATAATATAAATTAATATTAACTAAATGAAATATTAATGTCAATAAAAAAGTATAAATTTAAATAGTATCTTTCATATTTTAAAAATTACTTATTTTATTAAATTCTATTTTCTTAATAAGAAATATACTTTTTGTGATTTTCTAAACTAATTTCTAAGCTGCTTTATTTCATCCACAGTTAAACCAGTTTTTAAGGCAATAGTTTCATTATCTAAAACATCTAGTAAATTTCTAGCTATTTCTAAAGATTTTATCTTTTCACCTTCTTTAATTCCTTTTTCTTTCCCTTCTTTAAGACCTTCCTTAAGACCTTCTTCTTTTCCTTCACGCTTAGCTTTATTTAATGCACTTGTTTCATCTTTTAATGCTTTAGCTCTTAGTTCATATAATGCTCTTTGTTTTTCATCACAGCTAATTTTAATAAGTTCATTTTTAGCTTCTCTTATTTCTTTTACTGACATCTCTAAAGCTCTTACCGTTTCACTTTCAGGATTTTTTAAGA
>NZ_WHJC01000043.1 GCF_009295725.1 Clostridium tarantellae | reverse complement strand
ATAATATATTTTATTCAATAATCTAATATAATAGAATATATTAATTTATTGTTGCAATGATTCATAAGTAGTTGTAAATTTTAATTTTACTGCTCCAAACATTTGAGAAGAAGTAACAGTAGAATGGCTATTAAGTAAGTTGGCAGGATTTACATTAATATTCGAATGTTTAGTATAAAAAGATGAGTTTATCCAATTGTTAACTATGCTTCCGGTTTTGGCTGTATGAGAAAATAAAAAATCATTACTATTATATTGTGATGTATTAGAGGTATAAAAATTAGATTCATAAGTATTAAAAGTTACTCTACTTTCTATTTCTCCTTCTTGAATTAATATTTTTAAAGCACCTACTTTGCTTAATTCTTGAAAAAGAGAATATTTATTAGCAGCAATTCGTTTGGATACAGCATCTATTATAGCTGGATATATATCTTTTATTGGAGTATTAGAATTAGCAGGGGAAGGAGTATTTAAACCTGGAATTAAAATAGCATTATTTATAATTTTTGCTTCTGTAGGAGTAAGGAGTTCTGAGCTATCAGAACTTATTTTTGTGCCAGCAGCATAATTAGGATTAGGTACTATTCCAACTAAGAATTGTAGTATTAAATCTCCTCCTATGGAATCTTTAGTATCATTTATAAACGCAGATAAACTTTTTTTTGTTCCAGAAATTAGATCCATATAGGCTTGTGCTTGATTTAAGCTAGAAGTTACAATAGCATCAAAAACATCGTTTATTAATTTAGCAGTAAACTCTAAGAATCCAACTTCATTTGCTCTAGTTAATAAAGACATATTGTTTAAAGTTGACATAGTATACATCCCCTTATATTTAAAAATTCTGTTTTAATCATATAATATGTAATAAAATGGAAAAAGTGCTTGTGTAAAATAAAATAATATAAATATAAAAAACCTACACTTATTATTTTATAGGTGTAGGTTTTTTAAAAAACATAACTTTATTGAGTATTTAATGGTTGATAATCTGTTTTAAATTTTAAAGTAACAGAACCAAATAGTTCTACACTAGAATTTGTAGAATTAGTTGTACTTGAATCAGCAGAAGTTACACTAGTGCTAGTATAACCAACAGAAGCTTCAGCAGTAAGCCATGAAGCTAATGCGCTTCCTGTTTTTGCAGCTAAGCTAAAATTAAAGTCATCTGTATTGTATTTTTTAGCATTGTTAGTATACATATCCGAGCCAGAAGTGGTAAAGGTTAATCTTGTATTTATTTCCCCACTTTCAACAACTAGTCTTACTATACCCATTTTAACCATTTCTTTTAAAAGCTTATATTTATCAGCAGCAATACGGCTTGTTGCTGCATTTGCTATAGCAGGATATAACATTTTTATACTTTTTGTAGTATTAGCAGGGCCAGGTACTGCATTAGGATCAGGGTTAGTAGAACCAGTAGGGTCTTCAGGGGGAGTAATAGAAGGATCAGAAGGATCAGAAGGATCAGTAGGTACTGTAGTAGTAGATGCTGGTACTCCATCTACAAAAAGAGCAGCATTTAATTTATTAGCCTCTGTAGCTGTAAGTTTTTGCATGTTATCAGATCTTATTTTTGTTCCAGTGGGGTGTTTTGGATCAGGAACAGTTCTAGCAAAAAATTGAAGCAATGAATCTCCACCAATAGAAGTTTTATTATCACTTATAAATTGAGTTAAGGTTTTACTCACTTGTTCAACTAATTCAAAATATGATCTAGTTTGTTTAAGGTTAGAGGCTACAATAGTATCAAAAATATCAGTTATTAATTTAGTTGTAAATTCTACAAAACCTATTTGATTTAATTTGGTAGCCAGTGTAACGGCCTCTGTTGCTGCACTCATAAATTAACATCTCCTTATATTTTATTATATAACTAAATTTTATATATAGGTTGTAGTTAAGCATTGGTAATTAATATACAATTAAAATACTAATTTATATAATATTAAAATGTAAATTTCTATACAACTTATATATAAAAGGTATTTTTATATACATAAATTTTAATCTTTTTTAAAGTTAATATATAATATGATTTATTATGTGTATTTGTTCATAGTAAAATATGTATTATTTTAAAAAAAACCTTTAAATCAATCCATTTGTAATTATTTTACAAAAATTAAAATAATTTACATAAAAGAAATGATAACTTTACATAATTTGAAAATAAAGATATTTTATGAAGAAAATTCAATTATTGATAATATAAAATTTTATGAATATAATAAAATTATATTAAGGTAATTTTATTATTAAAAAATAAGTTAAAGTTAAAAAAGAAAGGATGATAAAAATGCCAATGGGTTATTCGTATATTGTGAATGAAATGGAGAGGAAAGCAGAAAAAGAAGCTATTTTTCAAAAAGCTAAAAATTTATTAGATGAATTTGATGATAAAGTTATTTCGGATACTACGGGATTATCTTTAGAGGAAATAGCTAAATTAAGAAGAAAAAGGTGTGAAGAATAATTGTTATTAGAACAAAATCTGCTTCGCAGACCGCCTTCGGTACTTTAATTAAAGTTATCCACAGATTCTCAAAATTATAATTTCCTAAAGAATTAAAAAGTTATATTTCAAAAAATATTGAAATATAACTTTTTTAAATTAATAGTTTAAATTAACTATTTCATTAGCACAAAGTTCACTACATTTTAAAACTAAAGAAATACCATTTCCAGGATGAATAGAAGCACCTGTAAAATATAGATTTTTAATATTCTTAAAAGTTACTTGTGGTCTAAAATAATTAGTTTGCATTAATGTATGACTTAATCCAAAAGCACATCCGGCATAAGTATTAAATTTATTTTTTAAAGTAATTGGTGTTGTATAATTTTCATAAATTATTTCATTTTTAATATTTTCTAAACCATTAATTTTACTTATATCATTTAAAATTTTATTTTTTAAAGTATTTATAAATTCTTTATTCCAAATAATTTCTTTGTTTAATAAGTTAGGAACTCTTAAGGTAATATTTAAAGAACCATATCCAATTTTATTAAAGCTATTATCTATTTTACTAGGATAATAAATATAATAATTACCTTCATTAGGGATATATCCATTAAATGGAGCATTAATGTTTTCTTTAAAATTATTATTTAAAAATATATTATGAACTGATAGATTATTATAGTATTTTTTAACTCCTAAATGTAGTATAAATGTTGAGCAGGAATATTTTAAAGAATTTATTTTAGCTACAGTATATGGTTTTTTAACCTTTTTATCTTTTATTAATTCTTTTAAAGTATAAGAAAAATCACTATTACAAATAATTATATCAGCATAAATATTTTCTTTATTAGAAGTAGAAACTCCAATAGCTTTTTTATCTTTTATTATAATTTCTGTAACTTCTGTATCAGTTAAAATTTCACCCTCTAATTCTTTTATAACTTTCTCTAAAGATTCTATATATTTATAAGTTCCACCTTTAATATGATAAAGACCTTCTAGTTGGGTTACTGTAGGGATTAAAGTATACATATTAGAAGAATTATAAGGGGTTACACCAATATACATACATTGAAATAATAAAGTATTTTTTAAGATTTCATTATTTATATATTTATTTATGTAAGAATAACAATTCTTTATAGGGTTTAATTTTATAATATTTTTAATAGTATTAATTTTAAATAATTCATAAAATTTATTTTGATTTTTAGTTAGAAACTCTGAATTTACCACTAAATATTTTTTGTAAGTTTTATTTAAAAAATTATTATATTTTACTAATTCATTTATAGATAATGATTTAGAATTTAAAGTTATACTATTTATGTTTTTTGTAATAGTTAGTTCATCTCCTTTATTAGTAAAAACTTTATATATAGGATTTAAAGGAATTAATTCAAAATAATCACTATAATCTTTTTCTATATCTTTAAATAACTTAATATATTCATCAATCATAATAGATATGGAGGCAGTTAAGTCAAAAGAAACTAAAGGAGAATTAAGTTTATTTGTCTTTCCACCTATAGTTTTATTTTTTTCTATGATTTTAACTTTATAGCCTTTATGAAGTAATCTAATAGCTGTTGCTAAACCACCTATACCAGCACCTATTATAAGTATATCATTATTCATAATTCACTCCTTTTAAATTTAAATAATTATTTAATAAAGTATTTGCAAAACAATAGTTATTATACATGTAATTGAAAATAAATTAGTTATTAATAATTAATTTATTGAATATTGTAGTATAATGATTATTAACTAAAAAATGGAGGAAATTATGGAAGATTTAGATTTGAATTTAAGGGAGCTTAAAGAACACTTAAAAAATATATCTTATTTAAGTCAAGCATTAGGTTTAATAGAATGGGATATGAGAGTTGGTATACCTAAAAAAGCAATAGAAAGTAGAATTAAAGTATCAGGATACTTATCTTCTGAATTATTTAAGCTTGTTACATCATCTAAAATAGAGGGATGGTTACATTATTTTGATGATAAGTTTGAACAATTAAGTTTTAATGATAAGAAAATGATAAAAAAATTAAAAAAAGATTATGATAAATTTATAAAAATACCATCTCATAGAAATAAAGAGTATATAATGTTATGCTCTACTGCAGAAGCTTTTTGGGAAACTGCTAAATATAAAAATGATTTTGAAGGATTTAAACCTTATTTAGAAAAGATATTAGATTTTACTAAGGAATTTGCTGGCTATAGAGGTTTTAAAAAAGATATTTACAATTTTTGTCTTGATGATTATGAAGAGGGTTTAACAACAGAAAAATTAGATAAAGTATTTAATGAATTGAGAGATGGAATAGTAGAATTATTAAATAAAATAAAAATATCTAAAGTGGAAATTGATGATTCTTTTTTCAAGCAATATTTTAATAAAAATGATCAACATGAGTTTGGAAAATTTGTATTAGATAAAATAGGATATGATTTTGAAGCAGGACGTTTAGATACAACAGTACATCCTTTTACGTGTAGTTTTGGAAATAAAGATGTTAGAATAACAACAAATTATGATGAAAATGACTTTAGAAGTGCATTTTTTAGTAACATACACGAAGGTGGACATGGTATTTATGATCAAAATAGTGATGATAAATTAGAGAATACAGGATTGTCTGGGGGTACCTCTATGTCAGTACATGAATCTCAGTCAAGGTATTATGAAAATATATTAGGTAGAAGTAAAGAATTTTGGATGTATTTTTATCCTAAACTTCAAAAAACATTTCCACAATTTAAAAACATTACAATAGATAAATTTTATAAAGGTATAAATAAAGTAGAATCATCATTAATAAGAGTGGAAGCAGATGAATTAACTTATAGTATCCACATTATAATACGATATGAGTTAGAAAGAGCTTTATTAAATAATGAGATAACTGTAGAAGAATTGCCTGAAAAATGGAATGAAAAATATAAAAAATATTTAGGAATAGAACCCAAAATTTATTCCCAAGGTGTGCTACAAGATGTTCATTGGTCAGCTGGATTAATAGGATATTTTCCAAGTTATGCATTAGGAAATTTATATGGAGCTCAATTTTTATATAAAATGAAAAAAGATATTCCAAATTATTCTGATGAAATTAAAAATGGAAATTTTAAAATAATATCCCATTGGTTAAAGGAAAATATTCATAAATATGGTTGCTTATATACTCCATCAGAATTGATTATAAAAGTAACAGGAGAAGAACTTAATCCTAAATACTTTTTAGAATATTTAAATAATAAATATTCTAAAATATATGAATTAAAAAATAAATAATTTTATTTGAAATATAAGCAATTAATCTATATGTAGTTTAATTGTTTATATTTTTTTTAAAGAATTTATAATAAATTAAAATTTGTGGATAATTTTAATTAAAGTGCCTAAGGTTATCTGCCAAATAAAGTTTTTTGTATATTTTAGGTATTTTTAAAATAAATTTCTTTTAAATACATTAAAGGATTTTTAAAAAAAATATAGAAATATAAAATAATAACAAATATCCAAATTTTGTAAAACAAGAGGTGCACTGTGAAAAAATATAAAATATTTGTAGTTATAACATTAATAATACTATTAAGTAGTGTAATAGGAATGGGTATAAATGTTTTTTCTAAAGAGGAAGACAAATTCGATGTTGTTTTTTATGTAAATGAAGAGCCCGTATACTTAGGTGAGTTTATGTTATATTTCAATAAAAATAAAACTAAAGTTTTTAAGGAATTTAGTCATGAAAAAAGTGGAAAAGAGTTTTGGAATACCAAGATTTTAGAAGGAGAAACTCCTTTAGACTTGGTGAAAATATTAACAATAGAAGATCTGAAGGAAATAAAAACTATACAAATTACAGCTAAAAAATTTAAAGTGATAGAAAATATAGATTATAAAAGTTTTACTAAAGAATTAAAGGAAGAAAATAAAAGAAGAGAAAAAGCAATAAATAATGGAGAAGTTATTTATGGTCCGAAGCAATATAAAGAAGAAGAATATTTTTCATATTTATTAGAAAATATAAAGAATAAATTAAAAAAAGCTATAGAAAGCAATAACAATATTAGTGAAGAAGAAATAAAAAAATATTATGAAGAAAATAAAGAAACTTTATATAAGATAGAAGATAAAGTAGATGTAAATATAATATCAATACCGTATGTTGACTCACAAGGAATGGTAGATGAAAAATCAAAAACATTAACTTTTGAAAGAATTAAAGAAATAAGAAGTAAATTACAAGAAACTGAAAATATGGATTTTGAAGATAATAGTAACATAAAAACAAATTTTTATGAATTTAAAAAAGATAATAAAAGAAATGATAATAAATTTTTAGCAGAATTTAAAGAAGAAGCATTAAAGTTAAAGCCTAAAGAATTTAGTAATATAATTGATTTTAATGGAGCATATAATTTTATGATATGCGATAAAAGAGATGGACAAGGGTATAAAAGTTTAGATGAAGTAAAATCAGAAATAAAAGAAGAGTTAATAACAGATATTTATAGGCTTCAACTTAAATTAATAAATTCAAATTGTAAAATAAAAGTGAATGATAAAGTTTTTAATTCTATAAAATAGTTTTAAATATTTGTAAAAAAATTTACTTTTAAAATAAAAATTTAAGGGGGAGTATAAAATTTTATGAAAAGAATTTTTACTACGTTATTAACCATGATAATATTTGTGGGTATATTACCTATACAAGTATTTGCCACAACCAATACAGAAAAGGGAAGAGTTTATTATGTAGATTGGAGTAATGGTAATGATGACAATAAAGGAACTTCTAAAAGAAATGCTTTTAAAACTTTAGATAAAATTAATAGTATAGAATTTGAACCAGGAGATAAAATTCTTTTTAAATCTGGAGAAGTATGGCCAGGACAGTTATATATTAAAGGGTCAGGAATAGAGAGTAATCCTATTATTATAGATAAATATGGAGAAGGCCCTAAGCCAGCTTTGATAGGAGGAGAAGAAGTTCAAAATGTTATTTATATAAATAATCAAGAGTATGTAGAATATAATAATTTAGATATTTCTGCAGATTACGATTCACCATTAGAAAGAAGAGGTATTTATATTCTTGCTAAAGATATGGGAGTAATTAACCATATTTATTTAAAGAATTTAGAACTACATGATATTAGACATAATTTAAAGTATACAAATAATAATTCTTATAAAACAACTGGGGGAATATTTGTTCAGATATTAGGTAATACTGTACCAACAAAATTTGATGATTTGCTTATAGAAGGATGTACTTTAAAAGATTTAGATAGAACAGGTATACAACTTTTATATTCTTCTTGGACTAATAGAGGTGGTTTAAATTCAGGAACAGGAAGATGGTATCCAAGTACTAATGTTAAAGTGAAAAATAATTATTTAGAGAATATAGGTGGAGATGGAATAATAATTCAAGGTACAGATGGAGCAGTAATAGAAAGAAATACTATAAATGGTTTTGCAAAAAGAAATCAAAATATAACTTACAATTGTGCGGCTTGGTCTCATAATGCAGATAATACAATTTTTCAATTTAATGAAGGCATGAATGGAAATAGCATTATGGATGGAATGCCATGGGATTCAGATGGATATTCTAATGGTACTATATTTCAGTATAATTATAGTCATGATAATGATGGGGGAGCTATGCTTTTGATTAGTTATGGAGATAGTAATAGTCCTTCAGGAGTAGCAGATGCAAGAGATGCTATATTTAGATACAATATAAGTGAAAATGATAAATTTGCTTTAATTACAACTACAAATCCATTAGGAAATAATAAAATTTACAATAATGTTTTTTATACCGGTGCAGGAATGAATGTTAATGCTTTTAATACGGGATCTATTAACCATAAAGAAATAGGATTATATTTAAGTAATAACATTTTTTATGTAGATGAGGGTGGAAAATTAAATGGAAATTGGGTTGGAAAATATAACTATGACAATAATATTTATTATTCAAAAGGAAGTGGAATAATAAGTGCACTACCAAATGATTTTAATATGATCACTGAAGATCCAATGTTTGTAAATCCAGGTGTTGGTGAAGATGGATATAAATTAATGTCTAGTTCTCCAGCTATTAATGCAGGAAAGTATATAGTTGACAATGGAGAAATGGATTATTATGGAAATGAATTATACAATGGATTACCAGATATAGGGGTTAACGAATATTATGATGCAAGTGTTTCTCATAACAATATAATAAATGAAGAGAAAATAGAAATAAATCTTTTCAATGATCCAGGTTTTGAATCTGGAAAATTAGCCGCTCAAGGTATTAAAAATGCATGGGCTGGTTATGGAGAAAGAAATATAAATAGTGAAAATGCAAAAACAGGAAATTATTGCGCCCAATTAGGTAATAAAGAAACTGGTTTAAATTATGAAATAACAGGTTTAAAATCTAATACAACTTATGAAGCTACAATATATGCTAAGATAGAAAATATTAATGGACCAAAAGCAACTATGGCAGTTCAAAAATTTTTAGATTCATCTCAAGGAAAAGAAACAATAGTTATAGATTCCACAGAATATAAAGAATATACTATTGAATTTACCACAGGTCCTAACAGTAATTATGCATGGTTTTATGTGTATATAGATGGAAATAAAGTTTGGGTTGATGACGCTAAATTAGTAGAAGTAAAAAAAGAAGAAATTTTAGATTATACTAATTTGATAGCTTTAATTAATAAAGGTGATTCTGAATTAAATAAAATAATTATAGGAGATGTAATAGGACAAACGCCTAAAGTAGCAGTGGATAGATTAGAAAAAGCTATTAAAATAGGTAAGGAAATTTTAACTTATAAAGAGCTAGGTGGAATAAATATAAAAGCTATAAAAGAAACAGAAGAACTTTTAGATTCTGCAATAAAATGTGCTAAGAATTTATTAGTAACAGAAAATACAGGAGATATAAATAATGATTTTAATATTGATGGAAAAGATTTAGCAGCATCTATTAAATATATGGGAAAACAAAGAAAAGTTTATAACTCAGATTGGGAAGAAGCTTGTAAATTAGACTTTAATGCTGATGATAGAATTGATTTTAGAGATATGAAAATATTGTCAGAAAGAATAATAGGAGAGAATTATAAACCTATTATTAAATCTAGTGTAACAGCAACAAAAAACAATAATAATTTAGATATAGGTGATAAAGTAGAATATATATATTCTAGTGAAGATTTAAATAAAATAGTTTCTAATGATTTGAAAATAACTTTTAATGATAAAGTTTTACAGTTAATAAACTTTGATTCAACTGTTGGAAATAAAAAGAATTATCATATTTTAGCTAATGGTGCTATTGAAAATGAAGCAAGATTATTATTAGCAGCAGATGGATATAGAAATGCTTTAAAAGGAAATATGGATATTATTAAATTAACTTTTAAAGTAGTGGGTTATGGTGAAAGTAGTATTAAAATTGAAGATAGGAATGTTAATGTTGATGGTATAGAAAATATTATTAATAAAACTTTAGAGGAAAATTTACAAATAGTTGATAAAGATAAAATAGTTCTTGAAAAAGCAAGAAATTTAATAAGTAAAGAAATTAGGCCTAATAGTATAACTTTAACTTGGGATGAACCTGAAAATAAAAAAGGGTTAGAATCATATATTTTATATAAGGATGGAAAAGAAATAGCTACTATTACATCAGATATAAAAGAATTTAAAGTAGAAGGTTTAAAAGAAAATACTTTGTATGGTTTTAAAATTGTAGCAAAGTATTCAAATGGTAAAATTTCAAGACCTATTGCTAAAAATATAAGAACGGAAAAATTGAAATAAATTTAAAGAAGGAAAAACTTCAAAATAAATTGTTTTTCCTTCTTTGTTTAAAGATATATTTTTATAGAATTAAAAAATTTATATATTAAAGGGGGAGAATGTTATGGAGAAAAGAAAACATATTAGTTTAGCGTTAGTATTTTTTTTCTCAGCTATGATTATTTTGCAAAATATTGGTATAAATGTTTTTGCAAATGAAAATGAAATGCTAATTATAAATAGCATGGATAGAGAGGGAGAAAGTAATAAATTTACTTACTATGGAGAAGGATGGAATTATGGATCAATACCAGATAGTTATGATGGAGCCGGTGATGAACATTTTAATGATATAAATACTGGAGCAGCAGATGCTACAAGTAAGTATTATACCATTGATTTTGTAGGAAATAAAATTGAGGTTTATGGTCATAAAAGTTGGAATCATGGAATTATAAGTTATTCTGTAGATGGTGGTGAACCTGTTGAAGTAAGTTCTTATTCAGGTGATAGAGTTGGAAATCAATTGTTATTTAGCGCTGAAAATTTAAGTGAGGGAAAGCATACACTTACAGCGGTTGCTACAGGTAAAAGTGATTCAACACAAGGAAAAGCTGTAATACAAGTAGATTATGCTAAGGTATATCATAAAAAATATTTAGTAGAAGATATAAAGATTGAAAAATCTACTATTGAACTTCTTGAAGGTGCTGAGGAAAAAATAAATTATACAGTTGTTCCAAGTTATGCACAAGTAAAAGATATTAAGTTTTCTTCAGAAGATTCTAACATAGCAGTTATAGATGAAGAAGGAAATATTAAAGCTAATGGTGAGGGAGAAACTAAAATAATAATTTCATCAGAAGAATATGGAATTACTAAAGAATTAAAAGTTATTGTAAAACCTACTGTTGCTAATATGCATGGAACTATAGTAGATACTAATACTCATTATACTCAAGATAAATATGAAGAGATTAAGTCAAAGGGAGTTGTAAGTGAAGAGGTATTTGCTTGGAAAAGTGACAAAGTAATATCACAAATTGCTTTAATTTCTAAGGGCTCTGCTTTGAAAAATGTAACTGTTAAATCTAGTGATTTTATTTCAGGAGAAAATGTATTATCTAGTGAGAATGTTACTACTACATTTTTAAAGGAAACTTTAGCTTATATAGGTGATGCAGGATATCATAATCAAAATGATATTTCTATGCCTGCAGGAGAAAAAAGAGCTGTTCCAGATATTTTATATACTAATGAACCAATAAATATAGATTTTAATAAAGTTCAACCAGTATGGGTAGAGTTTAATATACCTGAAAATACACCAGCTGGAGTTTATACAGGAAATATTATGATTACGGCTGATGAAATAGAAAACCCTTTAACTTTTTCTTATAGTGTAGAGGTATTAGATGCAGTTATGCCAGATAGTACAGATTATGAATTTGATATTGAATTATGGCAGTATCCATACAGCATAGCTGAATATTATAATGTAGAACCTTTTTCAAATGAACATTTTGAAATTTTAACTCCACATATGCTTAAGTATAAAGAGTTAGGTGGACATGCTATCACAACTTCTATAGTAGAAGAAGCTTGGGGTGGACAAACTTATAGTAAAAATGAAATACGTTATCCATCTATGATTAAATGGACAAAGAAAACTAATGGTAATTTTGAATTTGATTTTACAGCTTTTGATAAATGGATTCAATTTAATAAGGACTTAGGTATTGGGGATAAAATTATTTGTTATAGTATGATACCTTGGGGAAATAGAATATATTATTTTGATGAAGAAACACAGCAACAAAAAAGTGTAACTGTATTTCCAGGAACAGCTAAATATGAAGAGGTTTGGATACAATTCCTTAATGCTTTAGTATCACATTTAGATGAAAAGGGTTGGTTTGAAGAAACTTATATTGGAATTGATGAAAGATCAAATATGGATAAGGCCTTTGATGTAGTAGACAAGATTAAAAATAAGGATGGTCTTGTATTAAAAAAAGCAGCTGCAATGGATCATTTTGATAGTAGTTATCTTAATATAACTAAAAGAGTAGATGATTTAAGTGTAGGTTCTACTGCAGCTAAAACTGATTTAGATGGATATAAAGCTTTTGTTGAGGAAAGAAATTCTGCATCAAAAGATTATAAAACTACAATTTATACTTGTACAGAACATTTTCCTAATTCATTAGCTCTTAGTATGCCAGGAGAGAGTTATTGGACAATGTTATTTACAGCAGCTCAAGGAGCAACGGGTTATTTACGTTGGGCTTATGATGCTTGGGTAGAAGATCCATTAAGAGATGTAACTCATTGGGCATTTGAGGCAGGGGATACAGCTCTTATATATCCTGATGAAAAAGATGCTATTAATCCAACTTCTAAATCAAGTGTACGTTTAGAAAAGATTGCAGAAGGAGTAAGAGATGTTAATAAATTATATCTTATGGCAAAAGAAATTCCAGAACTTGAAGAAGATATAAAAAATTTATTAAACACTGTTAAATTAAATTATACTGGAGAAAAAAATGGTGTAGGAGAGCATGGTGGAGCTAAATATGCTACAGATGAAACAAGAGCTATTTTACCAGAAGATATGAAAAATATAAGAGAAGAAATTGAAGATATTTCAAAAAAATATATTGAATTAAAAGCTACAAAGGTAGAAGAAGTTAATTCAATAAATGTTAATAAAGAGTCTTTAATATTAGAAGCAGGAACTTCAGATAATTTAATTGCAAAGGTTTTACCAGAAAATTCACTTTATCAAAGAGTTAGTTGGGTTAGTTCTGATGAAAACATAGTAACTGTAAATAAAAAAGGGAAGGTTACTGCTATATCTGAAGGTGAAGCATCTATTACAGTTACTTCTAATTACAATAGTGAAATTAAGACTGAAATAAAAGTAACGGTAAAAGAAGTTGATAATAGCAAAAATAGTATAGCTTATTATGATTTTGAAAATATATTAGACAATAATGTAGAGGATAAGTGGAATAACTATGATGGAGTATTAGAAGGGGCAGAGGTAATAGATGGAGTACTTGGTAAAGCACTTCAATTTAATAAGGGAAGTGATAATGTAACAATTACAAACCCAGCAACTTTAAGTGGAAATTGGACTCTTTCAATGTGGGTTAAAAAAGGAGATATAGAAAATTTTCCAGCATCTATAATGTGGGATGGTAATGAATTTCAAAATGGTGATAAACAAACAGAATCTATAGATATACAAAAAGATAGTACTGGTTATATGGGGGTTCATGTAAAATCTGGATTTTTAACTATAAAGCATGTAGTACCTAAAAATGAATGGATTCATTTAGCTTGGGTAAATGATAAATCACAAGGACTGACAGTATATGTGGATGGAGAATCTACAGGAACTAATACATGGACAAAAAATAATACTTTTAATGCACCTTTAAAAGTAATTGGTGGAAGAAATTATATAGGAGCTATGGATGAAGTAAAAGTTTTTGATAAGCCTCTTTCAAAAGCAGAAATCGATGAAATAAGAAAACTACCAGGACTAAATGTAAATACTAAATATGTAGAGATTATGGAGGGAGAAACTTCACAACTAAAAGTTGAATTAATTTCTGATAATGAAGATAAAACTATTACGTTTAATAGTGATAATCCTAATGTAGCTACAGTTGATGAAAATGGATTAATTACTGCAAAGGCTTATGGAGATACTTTTATAAATGTATCTAATGAAGCTTCTGGATTTAGTAAAAAAGTGGATGTTCGTGTAAATAAAGAAATGCATATAGGATATACTATTCCTCAACATGATTATGATACAAATAAACAAATAGTAATAGATAGAGAAGCAGGACAATATTTAGGACAACCTGATATGGTTTTATTAGATGATAATAAAACTTTAATTACAGTTTATCCTAAAGGTCATGGCTTAGGAGAAGTATTAATGAAAAAATCTTATGATGGAGGAACTACTTGGACAGAGAGATTAGAAACTAATCCTACTTGGAAAAATTCCATGGAAACTCCAACATTATATAAATTAAATATGACAGATGGCACTACTAAGTTAATTCAAATATCTGGTGGACCAGGTTGGGGAACAGGATTTACAGGATGGACAACATCTATATCTAATGATAATGGAGAATCTTGGAGTGACTATAAAGAATGGTACAATGGAAGAAAAACTATTGTAGCAATGTCGAGTTTAATTCAATTAAAAGATGAAGAGGGTAACTTTATAGATAAGTGGATGGGAGTTTATCATGACTATGATTATGTAAATTATAGAACTTATTTAACTTTTGATGAAGAAGGAAATGAGCAGTGGAGTACTCCAGAACCACTTATACCACAATGGAGAGAGGTAGAAAAGAAAGTACAATTATGTGAAATTGGTATGTTTAGATCACCAGATGGAAATGAGCTAGTTATGCTTGCAAGAAGTCAATCCCATATGCATAAATCAACTATAGCTTTTTCTAAGGATGAAGGAAAAACTTGGAGTAAACCAAGACAAGTACAAGGTGCTTTAAATGGAGAAAGACATAAAATTTCTTATGATCCTATAAGTGGAAGATTATTAGTTACTTTTAGAGAGATTATATTAGATTATAATAATAATGGAAAAATAGAGTATAATGATTGGATGGCAGGAGACTGGATTGCTTGGGTAGGGACTTATGAAGATTTAGTTAATGGAAATGAAGGAGAATATCGTATAAGATTAGCAGAAGATTTTACTCCAAGTACAAAATCAGGTGACTGCGGGTATGCAGGAAATGTGGTATTACCAGATGGAACTTTTGTTTTAGATTCTTATGGAAATTGGGATAAAAATGATTTAAGTAATAAACCATATATAATAGCTACTAGATTTAAATTAGGGGAAATAGATAATGCTTTAGGATTAGTAGACAAAGAAATTTTACTTCAAGCTATTAAAAATGGAGAAAAACTTAATAAAGATATGTATACAGTTGAGTCTTGGGAAACTTTTGTAAAAGTATTAAATAATGCAAAAATAGAAGTTGAAAGAAATGATATTCAGCAAATAGAAATAAATAATCTTATTAAAGATTTAGAAGATTCTAAAAATGCATTAGTTGAAATTAATGATAAAAGTGAATTAAAGAAAGTAATTGATAATGCAAAAGAAATATTTAATAATGCTACTGAAGGAATGGAAGTTAATGAATACCATATTGGTGCAAAAGACTTATTAAATATTGAAATTAAAAAAGCAGAAAAAGTTTATAATTCTTCAGAGATTTTACCAGTAGAAGAAATAGCAAATGCTATAAGTAATTTAAAAGAAGCTTTAGCTAAATTTGAAGAACTTAAAATAACTGAAACTACTGGAGATATAAATGAAAATGGAAAATTTGATATTGGAGATCTTTCAATAGTTTCAAAGTACTATGGAAAAAATTCTAAAGATAATAGTGATATATGGGATTCAATAAATAAACTTGATTTGAATAAAGACAACAAAATTGATGATTATGAAATTAATTTTGTTAATTATAAAGTTTTAAACTTATAAAGTTTTTTCACAAAAAAGAAATAAAATAAAAATATTTTTAATTTTAAATTTGATAATACATGCATTTAATAATGCATGTATTATTTTTGAATTTATTTGATATATTTGAAGTTTTACAATCAAATAGTTGATTATGGATAAATATATATTAAAATATAAATAAGAAAAGAAATATAAAATTTCTAAAGTAGTAAGCAAATTAAGGGTAAGAAATTAATTTTAGTAATATTAGGAGGAACTATAGTAGCAAGATGATTTTTTTATTTAGGTAAAAAATAGGGGGAATATTTAACTATAGCTAAAATGGAAAAAGCAAAATAATATTCTTAAATTTAATAATGAAGTTAGAGTATCAGGAGATGCTGAACATGATTATTAAAAAATATTAAAAAAGTAAGGGGTTATAATTTATGTTTGAAGGATTAAATATAACAGGAAGTGTAAGCTTTTTATTAGTATTTTTTGAGGGAATTATATCATTTCTTTCACCATGTGTATTACCATTAATACCTCTTTATGTGAGTTATTTAGCAGGAAATTCACAACATAAAAATAAAGATGGAGAGATTACATATAAGGGAAAAAAAGTATTATTTAATACTATGTTTTTTGTATTAGGTATTTCTACAGCATTTTTTATATTAGGAATATCTTTTACAGCTTTAGGTGCTTTTTTTAATAATAATAAAGAGTTATTTAGCAAGACAGCAGGAATATTAATTATAGTATTAGGATTTCATCAAGTAGGAATATTTAACTTTAATTTTCTTCAAATGGAACATAAGGTGAAATTTAATTTTAGTGAGAAAAGTATGAATCCTTTAATAGCTTATATTATGGGATTTACATTTAGTTTTGCATGGACACCTTGCGTAGGACCAGCATTATCTTCCGTATTAATGTTGGCATCAAGTGCTAAAAATGCATTAACAGGAAATTTATTAGTGTTAGTATATTCATTAGGTTTTGTTATACCTTTTTTAATTTTAGGATTGTTTACAACACAAGCGCTTAATTTTATAAAAAATAATAGGAAAATAGTTAAATATACTATAAAAATAGGTGGAGTTATAATGATTATTATGGGGATTATGACCTTTACTGGTTGGTTAAATGATGTTACTGGTTATTTAAGTACAGGAGGAAATAATATTAATAATTCTACTTCAGTTAATAGTGAGGATGATAAAACAGTAAAAGAAGAAGTATTACATACAGCTTTTGATTTTACATTAACAGATCAATATGGAAATAAACATAAATTATCAGATTATAAAGGCAAGACAGTTTTTTTGAATTTTTGGGCTACTTGGTGTCCACCATGTAAAGGTGAAATGCCTTATATAGAAGAACTATTTAAAGAGTTTAATTTTAATAAAGATGATGTTGTTATTTTAGGGGTAGCTACTCCAGGAGGAAGAGAAAAAAGTACAGAAGGAATAAAAGAATTCTTAAATGAAAAAGGATATGCTTTTCCTGTAGTTTTTGATGAAAGTGGGAAAGTAACTGAAATTTATCAAATTAGGTCATTACCAACTACATTCATGATAAATACAAATGGAGAAATATATGGGTATGTAACAGGTGCTTTAAATAAAGAACAAATGAATAGTATAATAAAACAAACTCAAGAAAACAAACCGAAAAATTAATATATTACTTCAATTTTACAAATATTCTTTTAATATTAATTTAAATTCAAAATATTAGTTGCCCATATACTTAATATAAGTATATGGGCAACTTTTACAAAAATTATGTGTTAAGAAATGCTTTATTATTAGAGTTAGCACCTAACATGTAGAGTGTGTTATTATAATAATCCTTTAACCAAAGATATTTTAAAATAATATTCATATCATTATTATTACTTAAACCATTAAAAATTACTTTTTTTATTTCAGTAACTATATTTTTAAAATAATAACTATAAAAATCTGATTTATAATTAAATGAATTTTTCATAATTAAGTTTTCTTTTTTATATTTAATATATTCTTTTTCAGACTCTAAATAATCTTTTAAATAGTCTTTTAAATAGTCTATATATAATATTTTATCTTTATCTAATTTTAATAAGTATTTAATTTCTTCCACAGTAGTATAAATTTTTTTTTCTTCACTTAAATAATTCATATCATAAGTATCATTATTAATATTAAACTCATCAAATTCAAATTCTAATTCTTCAATGTCATTTTCATTATATTCATTTAAATATTTTTGCAATTCTTTTGAAATTATAATTCTAGGCATTGATACTTTTTCTTTTAATAGAGTACAATCTTTACCTATAGTTACAGAACCATTTATTAAAATACCTTTTAATAAAAGAGTTATTTGAAGTTTACTTAAAAAATAAAGTATATCCTTTAAATCTTCTAACTCTTCTGCCTTATTAGTAATTAATATAGAATTTTCAAAAATATTTATATTAATTTCTTCAAAATAAAGTTCTGTAATTAAAAGGTCTATTTCTATTTTAATTTTTTCTAATAATTCATTTGAAATGTTATTAAAATTTATAGCATTAATAGCTACAATTAATTTATTATCATAATTATATTTAAAAAACATATGTAATCACTCCCCTCTCTTTAATTTAATAATACTAAGTTTTATATTT
>NZ_WHJC01000042.1 GCF_009295725.1 Clostridium tarantellae | reverse complement strand
GACTTAAAAATGATGATGCAGTTTCCTCAGAGCATCGTTGGTTTAAGCAAGTTGTTGAACGTTTAAACCGTACATTTAAATCTTCTTATCGTGTAACCTGTGGTTACGGTAGTGAAGATGGTGCCTTGTATGGAGTATCCTTATGGGTTGCTTACTACAACTTTCTAAGACCTCATCCTTATAGCTATTGGAAAGCACTAAATGAACTTGAAGCTTTCAAAAATGCAGATAATATGCCTGCTAAGTGGCAAATACTTATTAGTTTAGGACAACAAACAATTTTAAACATGCACGAATTTAATACTACATAAATTTAAAATCAATTTAATATTTTGGTGTTAAGCCAATATTTTTAAAATCTTCTCATAGAAGGTCTTTTTGTTGTACCTAAAAATAATCTTTGATAGTTTTTAAAAATAATATTTTCAAAATAATATCTAACCTATTTTTTCATATTAAACTTTACACTATCTTTTAATAATTAAAATAAAAAATACCCTATTTCTTTTGTACTTTTATGAATTATAATATTTTAGCCAGTTACTAAATAAGCAACTGGCCCTATAGATTAATCTTTATTTTTTAATTTTTTTACCTTTTGTAGCATTTCTTCCATTGTATACCGCTCTTTAGAATACTTTGGTACTAAAACAACTCCAAATCTCTTTTCTCTATTACCAGGCTCTATTTTATATTCCAATATTTCACCTTTAATATTTTTTATTTTCAAGTTAGTTCCATAATAATTTTCTTTTATAGCTTTTAATACTTCCGTTTCTGTTAATGGTTTTTCTCCATTAACTTCTATTATTTTATCTCCACTTCTTACTCCTTGTTTAAACGCTAATGAATTAGGAATAACTTCCAAGATACATATCCCTTCATTATCTGATATAAAAAGTGGTGCTTTTGATTGTTCTAATTTATTATCTATGTACTTTATTAATTCATATAAAATTGGAATTAATAAAAGTAAAATCACCTGGAAGATTTTATTTACTCTTATGATTTGAGCTATTATACATACTATAACTCCATATAAACATATTAAACCACCATATAATGTGGTTTTCTCTCTTTTCTTTCTAGTAAATGTAACAGCTTCATATCCAACAAATCCGTATAAAGGCATCATAATTAAAGCTGTAGTTCCTAATAAAGATAATATATCTTTATTATCTATTAAAGGCCACCAATTAGAAGTTACTATTACATTATTTATTTCTGGTGATTTTAATGAACCCATTATTATTAACAAAGATACTGGCAATGTCCAATATCTTTTAAATGCAAAGCCTCCTAATATTTTTTCATCTCTATTAGTAAAAATAGGGATATACCCTTTCTGCCCATCTATAATAATTAATAATCCTTGTATAAAAGAAATTATACCCACTATCATAATTAAAGAAATTATTTCTATATGTATCATAGGAATATTGATATTAAATTTTGTTAAATATTCCATAGCTATACTTATTATTCCTAACATTGTTGCTAAATAAGGAAAATTAAAATATTTAGGCTTATATAAAAAACTTAATATAGATAATATAAAAACAAATTCTATACCAGAGTTTTCATAAAATGTTACTCCTAAAAAATTTAATAATAAACTAGCCAATAGTCCGCCTATAATTCCTAAAACTAATTGAGATAAAGTTAGTTCTAAGGGAGAGCATAACATCTCTCCCATTACTAACCTTTGCATAAAAACTATCTTTCTATTTTTAAAATAAAGAAGTATCCCTAGAGATAATAATACAAATACTAACTCTGGACTAACTATAGCATATGAAACTGATGTTATGGTTTGTATGAATAAATCCATAAAAACTGATCCTCCATATTAATTCATTTTGTCTTTAAGTACCTCTAATGCCTTATTGAATTGTGGATCTTGTGCTCGATTATATTGTTTCTCAGTCAATTCTTTTGGATACTCAATCTCTACATGTGGCTTAATTCCTGTTTTGTGTATATTTTCCCCATTTGGAGTATAATACTTAGAAATTGTAACTTTTAATGCTGTTCCGTCTTCTTTATTATCTAAAACTACTTGAACAACACCTTTTCCAAAAGTAGTAGTTCCTACTAATGTTCCTAAATTATAATCTCTAATAGCTCCTGCTACAATTTCTGCTGCTGATGCTGTACCTTTATCAGTTAATACAATTAATGGTAATCCTTGAGCCATACCACCTTTAGAAACATTTTTTTCCTCATTTCCGTATTTATCAATTGTAGAAACTATAGTCTTATCCTTTGGAACAAAATTAGAAACTAAATCAACACATTCTTTCATAAATCCACCAGGATTACCTCTTAAATCGAGAACTAATCCGTTCATTCCACTATCTAATAATTCTTTTAATTTTGCATTAAAAGCTTTTGCTGTACCTTCATCAAATCCCATAACTTGTATATACCCAATACCATTTTCAAGCATTTGTCCTTTTACATTAATCATCTTTACAACATCTCTTTTAACAGGCAAATCAAACTTTCCTTTACCATCTCTAAATAATGTTAATTTAACCTCATCTTTAGTTTTTCCTTTCATCATAGAAACAGCTTTGTTTAACTCTTCTCCATTTACTGGCACATCATTTACAGCTAATATTACATCTCCAGATAATACACCAGCCTTATCTGCTGGGGACCCTTCAATAGGAGATACCACTGTTATTTTATTATCTTTAATCCCAACTTGAATACCTACACCCATATAATTACCTTCACTTTTTTCTTTGAAATCAGAATACTCTTCAGAATTCATATAATAAGTATATGGATCTTTTAAAGATGCCACCATTCCTTTCATAGCACCTTCTACTAAAGCGTTATCATCAATGTTTCCATCATACCATCTATACAATAATTCTCTCATTGAAAACAATTTAGAGAATTCACTTACATTGTTAATTCCTTCTAAAGATTGTTGTATTTTTCTATCAGTAGTTATTGGTAAAATACCTTTAGCAGTTAAAACATTACCAGCATACACAGAAATTACTGAAGTTGTAACAAAAGCTAATCCTAAAGCTATGTTTTTTATAACTTTTTTTTTGCAATTTTTAGCTTCATGTAATTTATCTTTATTATCATATCTCATAAAATCAACCCTTTCAAAAAAAGCTTAAAATACACCATTTTATATTTTATGTATTTTAAGCTTATTATATACTCTATATTATACTTTAAAAACCAAATTTTAACTATACATCCAAGAATTTTCTAAGTGCAATTATACTTCCAAATGTACCTATTAAAGCACCTGCAGCTACAAACCAAGCTAACATAACTGTTACAATATACGTTGGTGTTACAAATTGTGTCATAACTATCCCCTGCGTCATTTTTCTATATATTAACAAATCATAAAATCCAAATAACAACAAGTCTGCTATAATTGCTCCAACTACTCCTATAACAATACCCTCTATTATAAATGGCCATCTTATAAACCAATCAGTTGCTCCAACAAACTTCATTATTCCTATTTCTCTTCTTCTTGAATAAACAGTTATTTTTATTGTATTTACAATTAAGAATAAAGAAACTGCAATTAATACTATAAATAATGCAACGCCTATCCACTTAATCGTATTTGCAAAAGAATTTATTGTATCTATTAACTCTTGATCATTACCTATACTTTCTACCCCTATCATTAGCTTTCCATCAGAAAGTGTTATAGCTTTTTCAACTGAAGTAGCTACATCAGGTGTATCTAATTTAGCTATAAATGATGCTGGCATTGGATTGTTAGCTTCATCATAACCTTCTAAAATACTTTCATTCTCTTTCATTTGTTCACGGAAATTTTTTAATGCTTCATCCCTTGATTCATAAATTACTTCCTTAACACCTTGTACACTACTCATTGCTTTTTTTATTTGTTCTTGTTGTTCTTTAGTAACATCATCTTTTAAAAATACTTTTATCTCTACCTTTGATTGCACATTAGAGATTCCAGCTTTAACATTTAATGCTGTTAATAAAAATGCTCCAAACACAAATAAAGTTGCAAGCACAGTAGCCATAGAAGCAAAACTTATAGTTTTATTTCTCTTTAAGCTTTTGAAAGCATCTGATATGAAATATAAAAAACTATTAAACTTCATATTCATATCCTCCCTTCTTAACGTCCCTTGCTATTTCTCCTCTTTCTATCGCAATAACCCTTTTCTTCATACTATCAACAATTTCTTTAGCATGAGTAGCCATAAGTACAGTAGTTCCTGCTTTATTTATATCGTCTATTAAACTCATTATTTCACTCGCTGTTTCAGGATCTAAGTTACCAGTTGGTTCATCTGCAATTAATACTTCTGGATTATTTACTATAGCTCTCGCTATAGAAACCCTTTGTTGTTCTCCTCCTGATAATTCATTTGGAAACATCTTATATTTATTTGATAAACCTACCAATGACAATACCATCGGAACTCTTTTTCTTATTTCTTTAGGTGATGCTTCTACTACCCTCATAGCAAAAGCAACATTTTCATAAACATTCAAAGTTGGTATCAATCTAAAATCTTGGAAAACCATACCTATCTTTCTTCTATAATATGGAGTTTGCCCTCTTTTTATAGTAGATAAATCTGTTCCTCCAACTGTTATAATACCTTCTGAAGGTTCAACCTCCTTTAATAACATCTTTATAAAAGTTGATTTACCAGCTCCACTTGGACCAACAAGAAATACAAAATCACCCTTAGTTATTGTTACATCTACATTAGAAAGAGCTTTAACACTATTATTATATATCTTACTAACATTCTTAAATTCGATCATATAAACACTCCTTAAATAGTCAATGTTCGACTTTTTTATACAAAAAGCAAATTTTATACAAAATTTATTCTATTATAACACAATATTTAGTTACATTTCTACTAAATCTATAAATCCTTCTCCAAAAACCGACTTTACTTCATTTACTGTTATAAAAGCTTTAGAATCAATTTTTCTAATTTTATTCTTTAATGTTATAAATTGTCGTCTATTAACAACTACATATAAAACAGTAATAGGCTTTTTAGAGTATGCACCTACTCCATTAAGTTTTGTACATCCTCTATCTATTTCATTCATAATTACATCTGCTATTTCATCTGATTTATTACTAATTATCATAACCTGTTTACAAGAATTAAATCCATCTATTATATAATCAATCAATGTTCCCATTATAACAACACCCATTAATCCAAACAAGCCCTTATCTATTCCAAATGTAAATAAAGCTAAAACTATTACCACACAATCTGCCATTAATAATGATTTTCCTATTTCAATATGAAAAAATTTATTAAAAAGTTTTGCAATTATTGCTGTTCCTCCAGTAGAAGCATTTTGACTAAAAACCAATGCTATTCCCATAGCACTAACTACACTTCCAAAAATAGTTGCTAATAACATATCATCAGTTACTGCTCCCTTTGGAAATATAGTTTCTAAAATAGTTAATGAAATTGATAATCCAAAAGCAGCATATATACTACGTCCCCCAAAACTTCCACCTATTAATAAAAATGCTAAAGTAAACAATATAACATTTGCAATATTCATAAATGTAGCTGGTGACATTCCAAATTGGCTATTAATAATTTTAGCTAAGCCTGATACTCCACCTGCAACTATATCATTAGGATAATAAAAATATTCTAATCCTATAGCTAATAAAATAACTCCTAATGTAATAACTCCATATTCTTTCGCAATCTTTTTACTCATTTAATTTAATACCCTCACTTTCTTATAATTAATAAAATTAAAATTTATTATTTCAATATTATTTTTTCCAAAATAATTCTTTAAGATGTAATTATTTTTCTAATTTTAGAATTAAGAATAATAAAGAAAGTCATGGTTTTAGATTGACAATCAAAAATCATGACTTTTCTTATGTTATTTGCTTTAATACTATGTTTAAATTATTTTTTTAGTTTAATAGCTTTTTTAACTGCATTAATTACATCTAAAGATGTTAACCCATATGCTTTTAATAGTTCATTTGGTTTTCCACTTTCTCCAAATGTATCTTTAACCCCTACTTTTATAACCGGTACTGGATATTCTTCACAAACTACTTCACTTACAGCTCCTCCAAGTCCCCCAATTATACTATGTTCTTCTACTGTAACTATTGTTCCTATATCTTTAGCAACTTTTATTATTAACTCTTTATCAAGTGGTTTTAATGTATGTATATTTATAACTTTTGCATTTATTCCTTCATTAGCTAAAGCTTCTTCTGCTTGTAAAGCAACCTGAACCATTATTCCTGTTGCTATAATAGCAACATCTGAACCCTCTGTTAAAACAACTCCTTTGCCAATCTGAAAATTATAATTCTCTCTATTGTTTATTACATTTACAGTAGCTCTTCCTAACCTTACATAACATGGTCCATTATGATTGGCTACAGCTTTTATAACTGCTTCTGTTTCAACAGCATCAGAGGGACATATTACTGTCATATTTGGTATACTCCTCATTAAAGCTAAATCTTCTATGGATTGATGAGAAGCTCCATCTTCTCCAACAGTTAACCCTGCATGAGTTGCACAAATTTTTACATTTAAATTTGGATAACATATAGAATTTCTTATTTGTTCAAAAGCTCTTCCTGCTGCAAACATGGCAAAAGTACTAACATAAGGAATTTTTCCACAAGTAGATAATCCCGCAGCAACTCCCATCATATTAGCTTCTGCTATTCCCATATTAAAAAATCTTTCTTCACATACTGCTTTAAAATCAGCAGTTTTAGTTGATTTAGATAAGTCTGCATCTAAAACTACAATATTTTCATTTTCTTTTGATAAATCAGCCAATGCTTTTCCGTAAGCTTCTCTTGTTGCTATTTTACCTTCCATTATAATCTCCCTCCTATCTCCTTAATTGCTTTTTCACACTGCTCTTTATTGGGAACTGCTCCATGCCAAGCTGATTGATTTTCCATAAATGAAACTCCTTTTCCTTTAATAGTATTACAAACTATACAAGTAGGGGTTCCTTTTGTTTTCCTTGCTTTTTCTAATGCATTTATAATTTCTTCATAGTCATGTCCATCAATAACTTCTACATTCCATCCAAAAGCTTCAAATTTTTTATCAATAGGACATGGATTCATTACTTCTTTTATATCACCATCAATTTGTAGCCCATTAAAGTCTATAAATATTGTTAGATTATCTAATCTATAATGAGCAGCTGCCATAGCAGCTTCCCAAACCTGACCTTCCTCTAATTCTCCATCACCTAAAACTGCATAAATCCTATAGCTTTTATTATCTATTTTTCCAGCTAAAGCCATACCAACAGCAGCTGAAATTCCTTGACCTAAAGAACCAGTTGACATATCTACTCCTGGCACATCATGCATATTAGGATGTCCTTGAAGATTTGAACCAAACTTTCTTAAAGTAACTAACTCATCAACACTATAAAATCCTCTTCTTGCTAAAGCACTATATAAAACTGGTGCAGCATGACCTTTAGATAATACAAATCTATCTCTATTTGAATCCTTAGGATTATTGGGATTTATATTCATCTCATGAAAATATAAAGTAGTAATTATATCTGCTGAAGATAAAGAACCACCTGGATGTCCTGATGCTGATGCTGTTAACATTGAAATAATATCTTTCCTAATAGTTTGAGACATAAATTTTAAATTTTCTATAGTACTCATAATAAGCCTCCTATTTTTATGCGAAATTTATGTAATTATGTTTTTAGTATTCTTTACTTTAACAAAAATAATTCTAACATATTTTTATTTTTTTGGATATAACTGTAATTTTATTTGTTTTTATTATATTTTTTTTATATTAATTAATAATGCTAAAAAACAAAAAATGGATATTCTAAAAATTAGAAATCCATTTTTATTTTATAATATTAAATTAAATATAAGTTCATTTTAATTGTTATAAGTAATTACTCTAGATTTAAACTTATTAATAAAGCTTTATTAACTTTTCTCATATCTTCCTCAGTCATATGTCCTATTTTTTCTTTAAGTCTTCTTTTATCTAATGTTCTAATTTGTTCTAAAAGAACAACAGAATCCCTATTTAATCCATATTCTTCTGAAGATATTTCTACATGTGTTGGTAATTTTGCTTTATTTATCTGAGATGTTATAGCCGCAATTATAACTGTAGGGCTATATCTATTACCTATATCATTTTGTATTATTATTACTGGTCTTATTCCTCCTTGTTCTGATCCTACAACAGGACTAAGATCAGCATAAAAAATATCGCCTCTTTTTACATTCATATTAGTCATTTTCTTATCACACTCCGCCAAGCCACATCTCGTATTCTAATTGATCATTTAAAGCTAAATCCATTGCTTCTTCTGCATATAGAAGATTTATTTCCCCCATTTCCTCATATCCACGCTTCATGACTTCATAAAAATCTTCTGTTTTATCATGCATAATATTTTTCTTCTCTTTATATGATATTAAGATATCCTTATTTAATTGACTGTTTTTTTTAAATTTTTCTTCTTTTTTAAAAAAATGCTTAGTGACCTTTGAATTTGACATATTTCAACTCTCCTTAAATGTAAAAAGATTCAATATGTATTTTATTATATTACAAATTATGCCATAAAGTCAAAGGATTCCTCCTTAGTTTTTTATCTATTTATTTTTTTCTACACAAAATTACTATTTTTTCACATCAAATCATTCTATTATCAATTCTATTATCATATGTAATTACTCTTGTATTAGTCCTTTTATAGTGATTTATTTAAAAGTTTTTATAAATACCTTAATACTGAAAACTCAACCTATATTAAACATCTTAAAAATTCTCTTATATATTAAAGAAAAAATACTATAATATAACTTATGTACACCTTATTTTAAGTACTTAATTAAAATATTTTTTGTTAATGTATTCACAAAATATACCCTAAGGAGAAACTTATATATAAATTTCTCCTTAATTCTTTATATAAAATTAACTTTAATTAGATAATTATTTAATATAATATCTATGATTTATTTTTTATTACTTCTATTAAAATTTTTATATTTAGCTATAATTCTTTCTTCACCTTTTTTATCATATATAATAGTTTCTACTGGCACTTTTTCAACAGCATCTATTAATATTTTCCCTTTATATAGGTTATCATTTCCACTTAGTGTATTAAATTCAAGAATTAAGTATTGTTTTTCTTCTAACGTTTGCAAATTGTAACTTATTGTGTTTTCATCTCTTAAAAAACTTGGTATCTCATTTATAAATAAATATCTATAAAAGTTATCAAAGTCTTTATTTACTTCAAAAATTTTATCTTCATTAGAATATTTAATAGTAATTTTATCATTTTTAAATAGTTGTTCTTTGTTTTTTAATTTTATTCTTGTTCCTTGATCTTTATGGTATTCTATACAGCCCTCTTCTTCAAACTGACCTCGTGCATTTTTCACGGTATATGTAATGTCAGTGTTATAAGCGTTAACTTCAAAAGTTTTTTTTAGAATATCTTCTGGAGTAATTTTAGTAACCTTTTTTTGACAAATAGCTAATCCGCCTACGATAGCAATAATTATTAACAATATAATAAATAGTATCGTACTTAATTTTTTTTTCATATATCCTCCTAAAAATAAGTACTATACATAAATATTATTAATAAACTATAACTTTTATGCTTTTAATTACAAGTTATTCTATAATTAAATCTTTTATTGTCCTTTGTATATTTTTTATTATGTCACTTGCAGTAACTGAATAATTATTTTTTGAAAGTTTTTCTCCAATATAACCATGTATATAAGCAGAAATTACTGTTGCTTCTAAAGGGAATAGTCCTTGTCCAATCATTGAACTTATAATGCCTGTTAGACAATCACCCATACCTCCTGAAGCCATTGCACTGTTTCCTGTTGGATTTATATAAACTTTATCTCCATCAGTTATAACAGTATAATATCCTTTCAATAAAATAATTATATTGTATTTTTTTGCAAATTCTTTTGCTACATCAATTCTATTATTATTTATATATTCTACTGAATATCCTGTTAATCTGCTCATTTCTCCTGGATGAGGTGTTATTATTATTTTATTCTTACTTTTAGTTAATAAATTAATATTATCTTTTAATACATTTATTCCATCAGCATCAATTACTATAGGACAATTTCCTTTGTCAATTATGCTAATTAGTAAATTTAATGTATTTGAATTATTCCCCATACCAGGTCCAATAGCTATAGCATTGGCTGACTTTATTAATTTGTTAATTAAATCTTTTTGTTCAAAATTACATGTCATTGCCTCTATTAATTTAGAACTTAAAATTGATTGTATATCTTTATCGCAACATAAAGTTACTAATCCTGCCCCACTTTTTACTGCGGCTTCTGTACATATGTATGCAGCACCTGAAAATCCTGAAATTCCTGAAAACAACACTATTTTCCCAAAATTTCCTTTATGCATGTATCTTTCTCTTTTTATCATATGTTCTTTTACAAAATCTTTAGTTGTTAAAAACATATCTTCTACAGTTTCTCTTATAATATTTCTAGGAATTCCTATATGTTCTAAAATAACTTCCCCCAAATAATTTGAATTACCATAATTTAAAAAACCTTTTTTAAATATTTCAAAAGTTATTGTTTTATTTGCTTTAACACAAGTGCCTTCTATGTTTCCATTATCACTATTCATACCTGATGGAATATCAATAGATACAATGTTCTTAGAATATTTATTTATTAAATCAATAGTATGCTTATAAATACCTGTAACTTCTTTACTTAACCCTATTCCAAAAATTCCATCTATCGTTATATCATTTAAAATCAAACTTTCCTTTATATTTGTGAAATCGTAATCATGAGATATATTAATTATATTTGCATTTATATTCTTTAATATTTGATAATTTTGTCTACAATCTTTAGAAAACCTATTTTTAGCATTTATTAAAAATATATCTACATTTTTACCTAAACAGATTAAATGTCTAGCTAAAGCTAATGCATCCCCCCCATTATTTCCAGGGCCTGCAACTACAGTATAATTGCTTTTTTTTAAATCTAAATTTTTCAATACTTTTAAACTTGCATTTTCCATAAGCACCATACTAGGAATTCCTATCTCTATACTCATCTTGTCAATATCTTTAATAGATTGTGCAGTTCCTATTTTCATTTGCTATCACTCCTCAAAAATAACATATGCTATAGCATTGTTTTTATCATGAGATATTGTCAAATGAATAATATACTCATTTGTCTTTTTACTTAAATTATTTGCTCTAAACTTTGCTCCATTATGTAAAGTAACTATTGGTTTTCCAAAATTATCTCTTAAAACTTCTATATCTTTAAAAGAAAAACCTCTAATTCCTACACCTAATGCTTTACTAACGGCTTCTTTTGCAGCAAAATTTCCAGCAATAACTTCACTATTCATAGACCTTTTTTTAAAATATTCTATTTCTTTGTATGTAAATATTTTTTCCATAAACCTAGAATTGTTTTCTATAGCATTTTTAATCCTTTGTATTTCTATTAAATCTATTCCTGTTCCTAAAATCATATTTTATCCTCCAAAGCTCACAATATAATTTAGTAAATATAGAGGAAAGTGCCCTTGCACCTCCACTCTAAATATATTACATTAAACTATGCACATTTGTCGAAATCTAAAATATATTCATCAACATATTCTCCAAGTATGTCTATTAAATGCATTGGAGATACATTATAATCATATAATAACTTAATTAAATTTTCTACTTTTTCTAATTTGCATGTAATTTTTTCTATACTATCTCTCTCAATATTAATTAACTCATTTCCAACTACATCTTGTCTCTCTACTTCTATACCATAAGCATCCGTATTTCTAAATTTAGTCTTTGTTAATCTATAAAAATACTTGTACTTTATTTCTCCTACTTCCACAGTATTACACAAATTTCTAATAACTTTCATGGTATCCCCCCTAAATTCCCCTTATCTCTCTTGTAAAGCATTAATCTATATACTATGTTATCATTCAAATTAAAAGAAATATGTCAAATCATGTTCTAGTTTTCTATTTTTTTATCGTTATTTAACGACAGATTATTTTTAAGCCCTCGCTTATATTTACACATTAATGTTATTAATGTAATTTTATGTATTTATTTAGTTTTAAAATCAATCGTTTTTTAGCTAAATAAAGGTTTATATGTAAATCTATAGAAAACTTTTACATAAGGATTTTTTACAACTTTTCAATAATTTATCCTCTTAATATTTTAAAAAATATAAGTCACAATAGTTTTATAAAATTTTTTTCCAGGTTTTAAGGGGGACTTAAAGATTATGAATAAAAAACAACAACGTAAAAGAAGAAAAATATTATTATGCATATTTGCAACATTTGCATTTTCTACTAATAATATACCAAGAGTAATTTATGCTAAACAGAACTTGCAAATAGAACAACAATATTATAAAGATAAAAAAACTTCACACCTTCAACCTATATCACCATATTGGTATCCTAAAGATTTACTTAATTGGGATGTAAACAATGATATGGATGCTAAATTTAATAAAAGCACAATTCCACTTGCGAAAAGAACAGATAAAGAAAACTTATATGCAATAAATGAAAATCAAAATAAAGATACTAAAGTTTTAGCTATTTCAATAATGAATTCAAGTACTAGTGGTAACCCAACTCAAGGTTCTAATACATTTTCATCTAATACTTTTTCTTATTGGCAATATATTGATACTTTAGTTTATTGGGGTGGATCTGCTGGTGAAGGAATAATTGTTCCACCTAGCGCTGACGTTACAGATTCAGCACACAGAAATGGAGTTCCTGTACTAGGTACTGTTTTCTTCCCACAATCTACTCATGGTGGAAAATTAGAATGGCTTAATGAATTTTTACAAAAGGATGCTTTAGGCAGATTTCCTTTAGCTGATAAACTTATTCAAGTAGCTACTATTTATGGATTTGATGGTTGGTTTATAAATCAAGAAACTGAAGGTACAACTACTGAACATGCTAAATTAATGCAAGAATTTATCCAATACTTTAAAAAAAATGCACCAAATTTGCAAATTACTTGGTATGATTCAATGACTAATAATGGTGCAATGGATTGGCAAAATGCTCTTACAAACAAAAACAAAATGTTTTTAGTAGATGATAATTGTAATTCTGTTGCAGATAATATGTTTTTAAATTTTTGGTGGACAAATAAAAATTTAGCTGATAATGACTTGCTTTTTAATTCAAATTTAAAAGCTGAAGAATTAGGATTAAATCAATATGACCTTTTTGCTGGAATTGATGTACAAGCAAATGGTTTTAATACTCCTATTAGATGGAATTTATTTCAACGTGATGGTAAAGCACCTTTTACTTCATTAGGTTTATATTGTCCTAGTTGGACATATTTTTCTTCTGAAACTCCTGAAGAATTTGAAAAAAAAGAAAATAGATTATGGGTTAATGAACATGGAAATCCTTCAAAAATTACTAATGCACAAGACATGGAATGGAAAGGTATATCAAATTTTGTAGTAGAAAAAAATGTAATAAATAAAACTCCTTTTATAAGCAACTTTTCTATGGGAAATGGAACAGATTTCTATGTTAATGGTGAAAAATTTACTTCTCAAGATTGGAATAATAGGAGTTTACAAGATATTCAACCTACTTATAAATGGATTATTGAAAATGAAGATGGAAACAGTTTAAATGCTAATTTAGATTATTCAACAGCTTATTACGGTGGAAATTCCATATCTTTTAATGGTAATTTATCTGCAAATAAATATTCTACTATTAAACTTTTTAGTGCTGATTTGCATTTAAGTAATAATTTATCATTTACAACTGTTGCAAAATCTAATTCAAGTGAAGAAATTAACATGGATCTTGTTTTAGAATTCCATGATGGTGAAACTGCTACAATAAAATCTAATAATACATTAAAAAACAATTGGACTATTTTAACATATGATATTTCACCATATATAGGAAAATCTATTAAAACTATTTCTTATAAAGTTTCAAGTTCAACCGATTTAGAAAACGCTAAAATTAATTTAGGAAATATATCTATACAAAATACTAATTCTCATGAAATAGTTAATGTAAATAATTTAGTTATTGAAGATACATTTTTTGAAGATGGAATATTTGCAGATATTAGACTATGTTGGAAGTCTAGTGATATATCAAAAACTAATACTCATCACTATGAAATTTACAGGTTAAATAATGATGGTACTAAAACATTTTTAGGTGCTACACCTAATACTAATTTTTTTATTGATAATTTAAGACGAAATGGGAAAGAAAATTGTTCTACTTTTGAAGTTATAGCTATAAATAATAATTATAAAACAGGCTCTTCTTCAAATATAACTATAGAATGGCCTGATTACCCTACTCCAACAGCATCATTTGAAGTATCAAAAACTTTAATAGCTCCTGGTGGAGAAGTTACATTTACAAATACTAGTTCTGAAACAACAGAAAAAATTGAATGGATATTTGAAGGCGCTAATATAGAAACAACATCTGAATCTAATCCTACTGTAATTTTTGAAGAAGAAGGTGTTTATTCTGTAACTCTAAAAGCTAAGAATACTTCAGGTGAAAGTATTGAAGAAAAAAAAGATATAATAACTGTTTCAAAATCAGCTTTAAATAAAATTTCTAATTTAGCTTTAGATAAAGATATAACAGCATCTAGTTTTGTTAATGACAACGAAAACCCTTCCTTTGCTATAGATGGAAATAATAAAACTAAATGGTGTGCTGTAGGAGACGGTCCTCACTCATTTACTATTGATTTAGAAAAAAATAAAACCATAAGTGAATTTGTAATTCAAAATGCTGAAGTTGGTGGAGAAGGAAAAGACTATAATACTCATAGTTATACTATATCTTTAAGTAATGATGGAGAAAACTTCACTCCTGTTATTAATAGAATAGGAAATTCTTCAGCTGTATCAAAAGAACCCATAAAAGTAACTGAAGCTAGATACGTTAAATTTAATATAGATAAAGCTACTCAAGGTGGAGATAAAGCTGCAAGAATATATGAATTTGAAGTTTATGGATTAAATGAAAAATTAGATGTTCCTAATGATGAAGAAAACAACAATAACAATAATAATGGTTCTGAAGATAATAATAATGGTTCTGAGGATAATAATAACGGTTCTGAAGATAATAAACCTGGAAATAATAATGATAATCTTCCTAATACAGGTTCACCACTATCATCATCCTCACTATTATTTTTAGGAGGACTATTGTCAACTATTGGTGCTATTGTTTTAAGAAAAAAATCAAAAAATAATTAATAATTCAAACATTTAATTAATAGCAATTTATTATCAATTAATACAGTTTGTTATGTAACATCTATTTACTTTTGTTTTTAAAAGTGTATAATAAAAATAACATATAGAAATTATAATACTAGTATGATATTGCTTAATATATTGTCACTATCATACTAGTATTAATGTTTTAGGTCTTATAAAATTTTTAAAATATATTAACTTTAGAAAGGAGGAGCTACGTACTTATTCTAATTTACGTAGCGAAATAATAGTGAAGCATTTAAAAATCTTAGAAAATATTTATTGGGTAGGTGCACAAGACCCTAATTTAAGAATTTTTGATATTATAATGTACACGCCTTTTGGAACAACTTATAACTCATACGTTGTTAAAGGTAGTGAAAAAATAGCTATATTTGAAACAGTTAAGTTAGAGTTCTTTGATGATTATATTGCTAATTTAAAAGAACTTAATATTGACATAAAAAATATTGATTATATTATAGTAAGTCATACTGAGCCTGATCACTCCGGTTCTATTTCTAAGCTTTTAGAACTAGCTCCTAATGCAAAAATAGTTGCTTCTTCTATAGCTATTAGAAATTTAAAAGAAATTGTAAATAAAGATTTTAATTCTATTCCTGTTAAAGAAGGTGACTCTTTATCTTTAGGAGATAAAACATTAAAATTCTTATCAGTTCCTAATTTACATTGGCCTGATACAATATATACTTATATTGAAGAGGATAAACTATTAGTGACATGCGATTCATTTGGTAGCCATTATTCTTGTGAAGAAATGTTTGATGATTTAATTCCTAGTGAAGAAGACTATATGGAATCATTAAAATATTACTTTAATTGCATAATGGGACCATTTAAACCACACGTATTAAGAGCAATAAATAAAATAGAAAGTTTACAAATCAATACTGTTTGTCCAGGTCATGGTCCAATTTTAAGAAATAACCCTTGGAAAGTAATTGATTTATATAAAGAATGGAGCCAGCCAGCTACTCCTAATAAAATTAAAAAAGCTACTATTTTCTATGTTTCTGCTTATGGATATACTGAAATGTTAGCTAAAGAAATAGCTAAAGGCATCCATGCTAGTGGTGAATTTGAAGTAAAATTATATAATGTAATAAATTATAATATTGATGAACTGGTAGAAGTTATATCAACTTCTGATGCCATACTTTTCGGATCTCCAACAATTGTAAATGAACTTCTTGAACCAATAAGAATTTTATTAGCTAAATTAAACCCAATAGTTCATGGTGGAAAAATAGCTGGTGCTTTTGGTTCTTATGGTTGGAGCGGGGAGGCTGTTCCTAGAATAGAGTCTAGATTAACAGAATTAAAAATGAAACTACCTACACCTGGACTTAAAGTAAAATTTAAACCTTCTGAAGAAGAATTAAAAGAAGCATTTAATTTTGGTGAAATAATTGGTAAATCTACACTAGAAAAATAGTTTATTATAAAAGGACTACTAAAAAATTTTACTAGTAGTCCTTTTATAATAAAAATAAGCTTAATTATTTTTTATTTTAATACATTATTCTGATGTAGATGTTCCTCCATGATTTTTTCCTGAATTTACAACTCTGAAATCTTCTACTGAAACTTCTATAATATATCTTCTTATTCCTTCTCTATCCTCATAACTTCGTGTAATTAAACGACCACTTACACTTATCATATCTCCTTTTTTTAAATATTTACATGCAATATCTGCTTTTTTATCCCACATTATAACTGGAATAAAATCTGACTTTCTTTCTCCATTAGCAGATTTAAAATTTCTTCCTACTGCTATTGTAAATTTAGTATATACTTTATCACTATTTTCTACTTTTCTTAATTCAGGGTCTTTTACTAATCTGCCTAATAATACTATTTTATTCATTTAATATAACCTCCAAACAATTGTTATTTTAATTTTTATCCATATATAGAAAATTTATTCAAATATTTTATATGTATATTCATTTTAGTAAAATTTTCTATTATAATAATAATTAATAAAATTTTTTTACTAGGAGGAATTTACTATGTCAATTTTAGTTTGTGGTGGTGCTGGTTATATTGGAAGCCATATGGTAGCTGAATTACTAGAAAAAGGAAAGGAAGTTGTTATATTAGATAATTTAGAAAAAGGACATAAATCCGCTCTTTTGGGTGGAAAATTTTACAAAGGCGATCTTAGAGATAGAGCTATTTTAGATAAAATATTTACTGAAAATACTATAGAAGCTGTTATTGATTTTGCAGCATACTCATTAGTAGGAGAAAGTATGTCAGAACCTTTAAAATACTTTAATAATAATGTTTCTGGAACTATAACTCTTTTAGAAGCTATGAAATATCATAATGTTAAATATATAGTTTTCTCATCTACAGCTGCAACTTATGGTGAGCCAGAAAACATTCCTATTGTTGAATCTGATAAAAATTTACCTACTAATGCTTATGGTGAATCAAAGTTGTTGGTAGAAAAAATATTAAAATGGTGTGATGCATGTTATGGTATAAAATTTACAGCTTTAAGATATTTTAATGCCGCTGGTGCTCATTTAAATGGTAAAATTGGTGAAGATCATACTCCTGAAACTCACTTAATTCCTTTAATTCTTCAAGTTGCAACAGGTAAAAGAGAAAAAATTATGATTTTTGGAGATGATTATGAAACTAAAGATGGTACTTGTATAAGAGATTATATTCATGTTTCAGATTTAGCCTCCGCTCATTCCCTTGCATTAAATAGATTAATGAATGGAGAAGAAAGTAGAATTTATAATCTTGGAAACGGTACTGGTTTTTCAGTAAAAGAAGTTATTGAGGTAGCTAGAAAAATTACAGGACATCCAATTCCTGCAGAAATTACACCTAGAAGAGCTGGAGACCCTGCTATACTTATAGCATCATCTGATAAGGCTATAGAAGAATTAGGTTGGGAACCTAAATTTAACTCTTTAGAAACTATTATAGAAACAGCTTGGAACTGGCATAAGAATCATCCAAATGGATATGAAAAATAATTTTATTTTACAATAAATTTTTATTTTATTAATATATATGTTGTACTATTAAAATTATATTATTAGAATTTATACTTTTATAAAATTCTCTTATCTTAATGTAAAAGTATAATTATAATTTCTTTAATACAACATATATATAATTTTTTTATATACTAAAACCTGATTCACAGACAGTTATTTTACAATAAATTACTTTACTAATGAAAAATATTTCGATTTTAAAATACCAATCAAATTTATTACTTATTTTCAATATATAGGGTCTACAGCGTATAACTCAATAAA
>NZ_WHJC01000041.1 GCF_009295725.1 Clostridium tarantellae | reverse complement strand
AAAAATAATATTTATCAAAAAAATGTTCTATTGAATTAATAGAACATTTTTTTTGTAATTGCACAAAAAGTCTATTTAAGGAATAAAATGTTATAAAATAAAGATTTTTTACTTAGGAGAATTTAATTATGCAAATCAAACAAGATAAATATAATGTAGCTCAATCTAAAATAGTTAATATTGTAGGGAGAGGTTCTGATATAAGATTAGATATGCAATTAGATTTTAATAATAAACAAACTAATATAGGTTCATCACTTACAGGAAAAGTAGTAGATAGCAATAATAATGCTATTAAAGGAGCTGTAATAAAATTAGTAGATGGTAATTTTCAACCTTTAACTAATACTATGACAGATGATAATGGAAATTATTTTATAAATTCTTTACCTTTTAGTAATATATATAAAATCATAGCTACAGCTATAGGAAAAATAGTATTTCAAACAGAGCCATTTACCTTATTATTAGGAGAAAATAAAACAATTAATATAACGTTACAATTAGATACTAATACTAGTTTAGGGAGTATTAGTGGTAATTTAAAAGGAATAAATGGACAATATATACAAGGAGCTATAATATTACTTTATAATTTAGTAAATGGAGCAGAAAATTTAATGGCTATAACTTACACCGATAGTTCAGGTGTTTGTGTATTAAGTGAATTAGATGCTGGAAATTATAAAATTATACTTAATGCTTTAGGTTATTTATCAGAACAAATAACTGTTAGTGTAAAAAGTGGAATTATAACTACATTTTCAAAAGTTTTAAATGAAAATCCACAAGCAGCTGATGGAATAGTATCAGGTATTATTACTGATACATCTAATAGTGTAGTAGCTAATGCTGATGTAATTCTTTATAATGTAGATAAGGACAATTCTTTAACACCGGTAGCCTTTACCTCAACTAATTCAGCAGGAATTTATACCTTTATTAATGTTCCAGCAGGAAATTATCTAGTTAAATCTAATCAGTCAGAATTAGTTACTGTGGCAGATAATGATATACCAACCACAAGCATAACCTCTACTAAAAATTCTTTAGAAAATAATAAATTCACTTTTCAAGGATATAATTGGTTATCTATAAATACTATAGAATTTGATATAATCAATAAAAAGCTTATAGTTAAATCAACAGGTACGCAAGCTAATGAATATGTAGATAATAAACTTTATTTTAGTTTATTACTATATGATGGAAATGGAAATTTAAAAGCTTCAGCGTCTTTAACAGGAGACGATAATGGTAATAATTTTGCATCAATTTTAAATGGAGTTTCTTTTGAATATGGATATTATTTTAAAATATATCATATGGAGCCTTGGCGAGTGCTTATTTCAGGAAATGTAGCCCATGCACCAACAGATTTAAGTTTAGGTTTCAATAATATTGATTTAAATATTGTTAAATTATACATTGAATCTAATGGATTACAATATGTTACATTATCAAAATTATATCATATAGATTTTTCTACAGCACAAAATAGTGGCAATTGGCAAAGTAAAAGTGGGACAGCTAATATAACTTTAGAAAATAATATCTTAAATATAAAGACAGTTGAAAGTATAATAATTGATGATAATGCACCAATGTTAGATAAGGGAGTTTATGAAGCAACTTTTAAATATACCTCTAATGATGAAAATCATGGAAGAATAGGCTTAGTATTTAGATATGTAGATAATAATAACTGGGCAGCAATATGTTATGATTTAAATCGTTGGGTTTGGAGAACAGCAACTGGATTTGGAGATTTTGGAGCAAATTTACCCATTTTACAAGTAGGAAAAGAATATAAAATAAGATTGCAATATAATGATAAAATTATTATTTTAATTATTTCTGGAAAAGATTTACCGGATGGAGCTATAACTATGAGACAATATATTCAAGAGATTCCAATAGCTTCTGGAAAAGTAGGGTTTATGAATTGGTATGTTGATAAAAATATACAAGTAAAAGAAATATGTTTAAATAAAATTCCTATGCAAAATAATTTACTTTATATCCAATCCAATTCCATGAAGGTGACATTAGATAGTAAGTATCCTAGAATTATTGAATATAAATGGAATTCTGATGGATTAATATTAGATGGTGAAAGGGATGGTGTATATGTTGTTGAAATTAATGGAGATTTGTATATGCCAGAAATATCTTATAATCAAATAGATAATAAAACTATATTATATACTATAACTTTTAATACAATACAAGTAGTTATAACTATGAAAATATATTTAATTAATGATTATACAGTAAAAAATGAGATTACTGAAATAAGAGAAAATGGAAGTTTTAAAGTGAAAAGAATTAAATTTCCTAATAATAATGTAGCTACTATAAAAAGTACAGATAATGGACAAATTGCAGCAACAATAAATACAGGAGCTTGGGGTAAAATTACAGATGAATTTTTATCTGTTGATAATTATAATATAGGAGTTTTTAAAAGAGCATATGCTTTTATAAATAATGATAAATTTGTTGTAACTTTAAGTAGTAATACATTTGATGCTGAAAGTAAATGTATTTTAACTGTTGAAAATAGAAATAATTTTAAGCAAGTTACTTTAAGTAGTGGATTATTTGAATATAGGAAAATATTTGATGATATAGCATATTTAGATCCATTACCTTGTTTTGAAGTAAGTATTGGTAGAGATGTTAATGGAAATGGAGTAGTTGATTGGCAAGATGGAGCTATTTTATTTAGACAAAATAAAACACCAATTGTAGGAGCAGAATATATAAAAGATTCATTTTCATATATAGCTCTTAATACTGCTGGATTAGCTCAATCGCCATTTATAAAAACAGCAGATATAATAAAAAGACTTGCAAATTATACAGATGGATTTGGACAAATAGTTCTTGAAAAAGGCTATCAAGGTGAAGGGCATGATGATGTTATTGCGGATATAGATGGTCATATTGGTATTAGACAGGGAGGGAAGGATGATTTAAATAAATTAATAGAAATAGCAAGTAAGTATAATGCAAAGATAGGTTTGCATATTAATGTGACAGAATATCATCTAGATGCATTTCAAATTAAAGTGGAAAATTTAATTCCAGGATTTATAAAAGCGTGGAACTGGGTAGATCAGGGATATATAGTTGATAAGAAAAAAGATTTTCTTTCAGGAGAAATTAAGAAAAAAATTGATAATTTAGAAAAAGAATTTCCAGGATTAAAATGGATTTATGTAGATGTTTATGAAGGTGAACACTGGGTAGCCTATAAATTAGCCACATTATTAAATTCAAAAGGATGGATGCTTGGAACTGAATACAGTGGACCTTTTGAAGAACAAATTGGTTGGGTTCATTGGGGGTCGGATCCTAGTTATACCAATGAAGCTAATAAAAGTAAAATAGTAAGATTTATAAGAAATGGAGAGCAAGATGCATATTTAGCAGATGATTTATTAAAGGCTTCTAAGCATGTATTTCCAAGTGGATGGATAGAAAAGCATGATTTAGAAGGCCCTCATGTTATAGACATGATTTATAATCAAAACTTACCAAGTAAGTATATGCAACATTTTGATATAATGGAATGGGTTGATGATGGAACGAATGGATTTGTTAAATTCAACAATGGATTAATAAGTAAAAGAGAAAATGGAAATATAAATATTTATCAAGATGATAAATTGATAGCTACCACTCCTATTAGTTCACTAAACTGGAGAAGAATAGGAATAACAACTTTATTTATGCCATGGCCATGGGCTCAAATAGATGGAAAACCACAAAAAAAGGTTTATCACTGGAATCCTAATGGCGGACAAACTACTTGGGATATACCAAATATGTGGAGTGGTGTTTCAAAGGTTAAAGTTTATAAGCTATCTGCTGAAGGAAGAAATTACATTAATGATATTAGTGTAATTAATGGCAAAATAACTATTAATGCTCAGGCTAAAACTCCTTATGTTTTATTTCCATATGATGAAATTGTATTAGTAAATAGAATAACTACTTGGGGAGAAGATTCATTAATTAATGATCCAAGTTTTGATAGTGAAAATATTTCTGATAATTGGGTTATAAAAACCACATCAGGTAACAATAGTCATATTTCTAGAATTAAAGAAACTTTTGAAGGTAGATTAGGAAATTATATAGTAAGAATTAATGGTAATAATGGAGCTAATGCTATAATTTCTCAAAAAATTAATGGTTTGTCTGAAGGAAAAACTTATACTGCTTCAGTATGGGTAAAACTTGAAGGTGATAGACGGGTTACCTTAGGCGTTAATTGTAATGAAAAAATTTCAGAGTCTACTATTAATAGAAAAACAACTCGTATTCATAGAACAGGCAAGTGGAGAGGAGATACCTTTACTAGAATAAAAGTTCATTTTAAAGTACCAAGTGGAATAACCACAGCTACATTATATGTTAATGTGGCAAATGATAATAAAGATTCAAAGGTATATTTAGATGAATTTAGAATTTGGACAAATCCTCTTAATTTACCAGCTACTAATAGAGAAGGATATGTATTATATGAAGATTTTGAAAATGTAGATGAAGGATGGGGACCATTTTATTCTACTATAGTTTATGCAGATATAGCAGGTTATGAAAGTAGTGCACGTAGAACCCATTTTGCTGAAAAAAGTCCTAATGGAGGACAGTATATGTGTTGGGTAATAGATGGAAGATTTTCATTTAAAACTAATGAATTAGCAAATAATACAGGTGAATTATTAGTTACAGATGAAAGCACATTACAATTAAAACCAAATACTAAATATGAGCTAGGCTTTAAATATACTTGTAAATTAAGCAATTTATATCATATTGTAGTGAATTCACCTACGGCAGGTATTTTATTTAAAGCTCCTTTATTACCAAGTAATGTAGTAGGAAATCCAGAAGATGGTGCAGATTATATTAGAGAAGTAAAAACATTTAATAGTGAATTCATTACAAAAGATGCTGATGATTATTATTTAGCTTTAGAAAAAGCATATGGATATGATGAGTTAATTTTAGATAATCTTTATATATTAGATAAAGATGCTGGTGTTGAAGGGATTATAGCTATTAATGAATTATATTATACTAATTTTGAAAATTCTTTAAATAGCGGAAGTTGGAAAGTTTTAGAAGGAGAAGCCACTACAACTATAACTAATAATCAGTTAAATTTAAACACAACAGTAAGTACAGTTATTGATAAAAATTGTCCAATGGTAGCTAATGGAATTTATAAAGCAACATTTATGATGGATTCTAATGAAGGAAGATTAGGATTTATATTTAGATATTTAGATAGTAATAATTGGTGTGCTATAAGTTATGATATAAATAAATGGGTATGGCAAATACCAGAACAGTATGGAGATTTGACACAAGGATTACCAAATTTAAAAGCTAATAAAAAATATACAATAACAATAGAGTATAATAATAAGGATATTATAGTAATTCTTTCAGGAGAAGAATTAATTAATGGTGATATTAAGGTTAAATCTACTATAGAAAATTTGCCTGTAAATTCAGGACAAATTGGGATAATAAGCTGGATGGCTTCTAAAAATATTAAAATAGATGAAGTAGCATTAATATATGATCCTAATATTCATTTTGAAGATTTTAATACATCCAATACTTCAGGACAGTGGAAGTATGAGATTGGAACAGGTACTATTTCAATAGTTGATGGCACACTAAATATAGGAACCACTATAGGTACTCTTATAGATGAAAAAGCTCCATTGGTAACTAATGGTATTTATAAAATAGATTTTAAATATAGCCCTAATGATTCTAATGAAGGAAGATTAGGATTTGTATTTAGGTATGTGGATGCTAATAATTGGGCTGCTGTATGTTATGATATAGATAGATGGGTTTGTAGAATGCCACAGGAAGAATATGCTATTATTTCAGGATTACCAAATTTACAAATTAATAAACAATATAATATTAAAATAGAATATAATAATAAAAATATTTCAATTACTTTAACAGGAGAAATATTAACTAATCCTATTATTGTTATCACATCTGTACCTCAATTATCTGTTAATTTAGGAAGTGAAGGTATAATAAGTTGGTATACAGATAAAAATATAACATTAGATAATTTTTCTGTAGAGCCTATAAAAACTTTATACTATGTAGATTTTAATAATAATAGTGGTAAGTGGACTTTAGTAAGTGGAGAGGCTAATACTACTATAGCTAATGGAAAATTAAATATAAAAACTACTGTAAGCATGCTTATAGATGAAAAATCTCCAATTATTTCTAATGGAGTATATAAAATATCCTTTAAATATAACAATAATGATTTAAATGATGGAAGAATAGGTTTCGTATTTAGATATGTAGATTCTAATGATTGGGCTGCTATATGTTATGATATAGATAGATGGGTATGTAGATTTCCAAAAGAAAAATATACTGTTATTGGAAGTAATTTGCCTAACTTACAAATGAATAAACAATACACTATTACAATACAATATAATGATAAGAAAATAAAAACTATTTTAAGTGGAGAAGCATTGCCAAATGGAGAAATTGTTAGTAATGACTATATATCTGAGGTTACAATGAATGCAGGAAAAGTAGGCTTAATAAATTGGTATGTAGACAAAGATGTAGAATTAGATTATATATTTTTACAAGATATTTAGAAAGAATTTATTTAAAAAAATCAAATAATATTTTAGGAATTAATTACCTCTTATAAAATATTTTAAATTAAGCAAAATAGATATGTAATATAAAAAAAGAGGTGGTAAATGTGGGTAAGATGATGATGTCTTTAACTGCTGGAGTTGTTCTAGGTGCAGCTGTTGGTATGATGGTAGTACCTAACTTAAATAGAAAAACTCAAAAAGTTTTTAGAAAAGCTGGCAAAAGAATGATTAATATGGCAGAAGATTCTATGGTTTGGAACAAATAATACCATTAAATAAGAATAAAAGAGATAACTTTTAAAGGTTATCTCTTTTAATTTTTAAATTAAATAAAATATTTTAAAAAATTTAATGTAAATATATAAAAAAATGTGCAATTTTATGATATAATATAGATATTTAAAGGAAAGTTAAAATACTAACATGTTAAAGGAAGATAGTGTTATGGAAATATTGTCATTAGGAGAAAAAATAAAAAGAAGAAGAAAAGAACTAAATATGACATTGAAGGATTTAGCTCAAGATAGAATAACTCCAGGACAAATAAGTTTAGTTGAGTCAGGAAGATCAAATCCTTCTATGGATTTACTTGAGTATTTAGCTGAGACTTTAAAAACTTCAGTGGAGTATTTAATGGAAACTGAAAAAACACAGGCAGAAAGAATTTGCTTGTATTTTGAACAACTTGCAGAAAAAGCTATCCTTGATGGAAATAAAGAAAAGGTAGAAAAATACATTGAGTATGCATTACATTATGCAGAAAAATACGACCTTGAATATAGAAAAGCTAGAAATTTATATTTAAGAGCTGAACAAAACTTAAGAAGAAATAATTTAACAGAAGCACAGGAAAATTATATTTCTGCTAATATATTATTTGTAAAAACATCTAGTTATTTAGATGTTGTAAAAACTTATTTAAATATTGGAAAAATAAGCTTAAAATTAAAAGCATATCATTCTGCTAATTCTTATTTAAGAGAAGCTGAAAAGTTTTATAGAGAATATAATTTATGTGAAGATTATTTATTAGGAGAAATTTATTATTATCTTTCTAAATCATATTATTTTATAGAAGATACTCAAAAAGCTATAAATTTTTCATATTTAGCTAAAAAAGAGTTTGAAAAAATTTATGATAGAAAAAAATATGCTGAAAGTTTAGAATTATTAGCTGAAGAGTATGGAAAAATAGGCGACATGGATAATGCCTTAAGATTTTCAGAAAAAAGTTTAAATATTTATAAAGAGTTAAAACAATTAGATAATATAGCAACTATAGAAGATTCTTTAGGAAAATTATTTTATAAATTTGAAAATTTAGAAGAATCTATAGAGCATTATGAAATAGCTAGAAAAATAAGAAAAGAGAATGGTGATGTAAAGCTTTTAGACACTTTAGTTAGTATTTGTGAAAATTATATCAAAATTAAAAATATAGATAAATGTATAGATATATTAAATGAAATTAAAGCTAATTTAAATATAGCAGATATAGAAAGAGTAATAGAATATGATATTTTATTATTTAGAATAGAAGTTTTACAGGAAAATAAAGAAGAAGCTGAAAGAATATTATTAGATACACTTTCTAAAGCTGTAAATAATGGTTTAGAAGATAAAGAAGCAGAAATATCAATTATGTTAGGAAAATTTTATCTTGAGTTAAAGAGAGATTATGAAGCTGCTAAATACTTAGATCAAGGGATAAGTCTTTTAAAAAGAGTTGGGGTAATTAAAAATTAAAGTGATGGGTGAGTAAAATGAATTTTTTATCAACTGGTGAGAAAATAAAAAGGGCAAGAGTTTATAAAGGTCTTACATTAAAAGAGTTATGCAAACAAGACATATCTATATCAAGAATGAGTTGTATTGAAAATGGTAAGGTAGTACCAGAAGAATGGGTGCTTGAATTAGTTGCTGAAAGATTAGGGCTAGATTTACAATATTTACTTTGCGATGATAAAAGTGAATTGAAAAAAAGTATAGAAAAATATTCACAAAAAAATTATGTTTATACCAATGAAGACTTTAATACTTTAATTGAAAATTATGAATATTGTAGTATTAAAGAATATACAGATTTTGCTTTCAAATTTATGCATATATTATTTAAAGGTTATACCAATCAAAGAAGATTTGATAAAATAACTCCTTTGGTAGATTTATATACTGATTTATATGAAAATAAAGAATGTTACAATAATTTATATTATAGTGATTTAGCTTTTTATTTCATGATAAGAGGAAGTTTTCAAGATGCTACAACATATTTTACCATATATCTAAATAATGAATTAGAAAATAATGAAAAAGAATATTATAATAAAAATATTATGACTATAATTTCATTAGCTATATGTTATTTTTCAGCTGAAGAATTAAAAAAATGCGAGGATATATTACAAGATTTATTAAATATAAGTAATGATATTGAAGATGTTGGTAAAATAAGTTTGGCTAAAGGCATTATTGCAGCCATTAATATATTAAAAAATGAAAGCTTTGAAAGAGAAATTAAAGTTTTTGATGAATATAGTAATAAATATGAAGAGTATGCTGCTTTGATTAATATTTGTATAGCTAAATCTTATTTTAAAATTAAGGATAATAATGGAATAAAGAGATTAATACAAGCAAAAAATAATATTTATCAAGATAATAGTTGGAAATATACAGAGGTGTTATTAACAATTTCAAAGATATTTTTAGATAACTGTGAAATTGATTTAGCTTTAGCTAATTGTGAAGAGGCATTGCAAAGAGCTATTGAAATGGACAACATAGTATTTATAGAAAAAGCATATTTTATAAGAGGAAAAATTCATAAGATTAAAAATAGTGTAATTCAATGGGAAATGGATATGAATTTAGCTACAGATTTATTAATGAAATTTGGTACTTGTAGTGAGAAATATGAAAGATATTTAGAGATGGCAAATATGTATCATATAATAGGAGATACTAGAGATTCTCTAAAATATATAAGTTTAGCTTTAGTTATAAGCAAGGATTTTGATTAATTTAATATTTAATTATATAAAAGTTTCTACAGATGAACCTTTATAGGAGTTCATTATGTAGAAACTTTTTTTTTTGAAAATATATAATCACAAAAAACTTATGTAAAACATAAATTGATATAGAGATTTAAATAAAAATATATTTTTTATATTGGGGGGTTACACATGCAAATTAGACAGGATAAGTATAATGTAACACAGTCACAAAGAGTAGAAGTTTTAGGTAAAGGTTCAGATATAAGATTAGATTTAAAGCTTGATTTTAATACTAAACAACCTAATTTAGGATCCTCTATTATTGGAAAAGTAGTAGATTCAAATAATAATCCTATACAAGGGGCAGTAGTTAAATTAATGGATGATAAATTACAACCATTAACTAATACAAGTACTGATGCTAATGGAAATTATTCTATAGATTCAATAGCTTATAGTAGCGTATATAATATGATAGCTATAGCTCCTGGAAAAATCTTATCTCAAGCTTCTCCATTTACCTTATTATCCTCACAAAGTACTACTGTTAATTTTACATTACAATCAGATACAAATACTACTTTTGGTGCTATAAGTGGTACTATAATGGATAGTAATGTTAATCCAATATCAGGTGCTATAGTTCTATTATACAGTGTAGTTAGTGGAATTGATAATTTAATGGCAATAACTTATACAGACACAGCAGGTATTTTTGTATTTAGTGAATTGAATTCAGGAAATTATAAAATTACTGTTACAGCATTAGGTTATATGCAAGGGGATTCTACAGTAACAGTGCAAAGTGGAAATATAACAACTATTTCCAAAATTTTAAATATAAATCCACAAGCGGCAGACGGTATTGTATCAGGAGTTATAACTGATAGTACTAATAGTCCTGTAGTTGGTGCTGATGTTATTCTTTATAATGTGGATAATAACAATATTCTTACCCCAGTAGCATTTACTAGAACAAATTCAGCAGGTATATATACTTTTATTAATGTACCAGCTGGAAATTATTTAGTTAAATCTAATCAATCTCAATTAATTACTGTAAATACTCCAACGTCTCCAAATACTATTACCAATACATCATCACTTCCAACAGGAACTTATGATGTAGCATTAGGTAGTTTAGAAGGAGGAGCAGTTGTAGATTCAGTTACTAGTTATGCTACTAATATTGGAGGACCAACAGATGGGTCAAGCACAGTAACAGTTAATGTGCTTTCACAAGGAGATTATAATATAGCAGTAAAATATATTGCAGCAGATGTAAATAGACCAATGAAAGTAGATATTAATGGAGTAAATACAGGAACAATTTATGAATTACCAAAAACAGCAGGATGGACAGTAAATGATGCACTAACTTATACAATACCAGTTAAATTAATGGCAGGAGATAATACCATTAAATTCTATGGAGATGGAATAAATTATGCACCAAATTTATGTTTGTTTACAGTAAATGAACTTGTTATATCAACACCAAGTACAATTCCAATAGAAAATAATAAATTTGAATTTTTAGGATATTATAATATATTAAAAACAAGTATTGAATTTGATGCTATTAATAAAAAACTTGTAGTTAAGTCATCAGGAGATATGATTCATGAATTTTTACCAAATAGTGTTTATTTAAGTGCAGCATTGTATGATAATAATGGAAATGAATTAATAATGTCATCAGCTTTAGGTTCAGAAACAGCTGATAGTTTTGCTAATACTTTAAATGGAGTAAGTTTTCAGTATGGTTATTATTTAAAAGTTACTCATGCAGAAAAAAGTGGTAGGTTAAAATTAATTGGAAACGTAGTAAATTCACCAAAAGATTTATCACAAGGATTTGAAGGTGTAGATTTAACAACTGCTATGTTTTATATAACAAATAATGGAATAGAATATTCAACAACACCAATAACAACTATAACAAGTACTATTCCTGCTTTATCTTATAGTGTAAATAAAGTATTTAATGGAACATCAGATTATTTAGATATTACAAATGATTTATCAACAGTTCAAAATTTAACAGAGGGTGCTATTGTAGTTAAGTTTAAAACTACCTCAACACTTCCAAATCAAGCAATTTTTAGCATGACTAGTACAACTGATGCCAATACAAAATTAGCAGTTTTTTCATCTTCAGGAACTTCCATAGGAAGAATAAGGTATGAAGTTAGACAAGGCACAACTCAATTATTTGGATATAATATGATTCCTTATTTAAATGATGGAAATCTTCATACAGTTTTAATTAGTGTAGGCACAAGAGGAGTAGAAGGGTATATTGATGGAGTAAATGCTTTTACTGTTCCAGCATCTCATAATTTCTTTGCAGATATAACAGGTGAAAACACTATGAATATTGGTAGAATATTAACTAGTTCAGGAGGACAATGGTATTTTAATGGAACAATAGAATATGTAGATATTTATGGTAATGAATTAACAGTAGAACAAGCCAAAGTTATGAGTATGAATAATTATAAAGAAATAACAACAATAAATAGTACAACAATAACAGCATTATCAGCAAATTCATTTGATATTCAAGGATTAAATTGGATGACTATAAATAAAGTACAATTTGATACAACTAATAAAAAGCTTATGGTAACTTCTACAGGTTCAGTAGCTCATGAATTTTTGCCTAAAAACATGTATTTTGGAATGTCTTTATATGATGGAAATAATAATCTAAAAGCATCAGCTTTTACCCTAGGTGAAAATGATGGAAGTAGCTTTGCAACAGCTTTAAATGGAGTAACATTTGATTATGGATATTATTTAAAAATATATCATGCAGAGCCGTGGAGATTAATTCTCACAGATACAGTAGCAGGAGCGCCAGTAGATTTATCTAATGGATTTAATAATGTTGATTTTAATACAATTAATCTATATATTCAACCAACAGGATTACAATATGTTACAGTACCAGGTTTGAATTCTTATGTAGTGACAGGAACCGTACCAATAACTTTAAATGCAGTTACTAATGTAACTACTTCGACTGGTATTTCTCCACAATTAAATAATACTTTCCAAGGATCTATAGGTGATAGTGGTGGTTATGTAACATTAACAGTTACAGTTCCAACAGACGGAGTTTATAAGTTAGGAGTTCAATATTTATGTGGTGATAGGGATAGATTATTACAAGTTGATGTCAATGGAAGTAATTCAGGTAATCCTTATATAGCATATAAAACAGTGGATTGGTCAGCAACAAATGCGAAAATAATGAATGGGCTAATCACATTAAATGCAGGATCTAATACACTTAAACTTTATAATAAATCTAATGCTCCTGGTCCATGGGTAGGTAATTTAACCATAACAAGTACAACAAAAGTAAGCTATATGTATACTACTAATGTAACTACAGGAAGTCTTGTAAATGGAGCAAATCTACAATTAGTGGGTAATTTTGTTGGAGGAATAGGAGATACAGGAGGATATGTAATATCAACTGTTTCAGTACCAACATCAGGACTTTATAATTTGGGAGTTCAATATTTAAATAGTAATACAAGTGCTCCATTTAGAATGGATATTAATGGAGTTAGTACAAATATAGTTTATAATACAATGGCCACTCCGTATTATATACCACCAGTTGCACCAATAATGAATATAGCTGTTACCTTAAACGCAGGAGTTAATACAATTAAATTCTATAATAGTCCAAATGCTGTAGGACCATGGATTGGTAATTTAATAGTTACTCCAACAATACCAAGTAGCAGTATAACAAGCACTACAACACCAGTTATACCATCTACAATTCCGGTTTTATCCTATAGTATGAATAAAGTATTTAATGGAACATCAGATTATTTAGATGTTACAAATGATTTACCAAAAGTTCAGAATTTAACAGAGGGTGCTATTGTAGTTAAATTTAAAACCACAACTACTCTTCCAAACCATGCAATTTTTAGTATGTCTGATTCAACTAATGCTAGTACTGAAATAACAGTTCTTTTAGGATCAGGTAGTGCAATAGGAAAAGTAAGGTATGAAGTCAAGGATAATGGAGTGCAAAAATTTGGATATTATGTAGTTGCTCCGGTAGTTAATGATGGAAATTATCATACTGCCATAATAAGTGTAGGTAGTAGAGGAGTAGAAGGATATGTAGATGGAGTTAATGTATTTACTTTGCCAACTTATAAATCGTTTTTCGCAGATGTAACCACACCAAATGCATTAAATATAGGAAGAAGTATAACTAGTAATGGAGGCATCTGGTATTTTAATGGAATTATAGAATATGTAGATGTTTATGATAATGAATTAACAGTAGAACAGGCTCAAGTTATGAGTATGAATAATTATAAAGCAACACCGGTATTGTCAGCAAACACCTATAATATATTAGCAGGAGCTTTAAATGGAGGGGCTACTATTAATGAACCTACAGATTATGTAGGATATATTGGTGGACCAACAGATGGTTCAAGTACAGTAACGGTAAATGTAAGTTCTGCTAGAGCTTATAATATATTAGTAAAATATATTGCAGCAGATGTAAATAGAAAAATGAAATTAGATATTAATGGAGTAAATACAGGAACAATTTATGAATTACCAAAAACAGCTGGATGGACAGTAAATGATGCATTAATTTATACTATACCAGTTAATTTAATGGTAGGAAATAACACAATTAAATTCCATGGAGATGGAACAAATTATGCACCTAATTTAGGAGTATTTACTATGGAAAGTATACCAACAATAGAAGATAATAAATTTAATTTCTTAGGACTTTCCAGTATATTAAGAGCAAGTATTGGATTTGATGACATTAATAAAAAACTTGTAGTAAACTCATCAGGGGATCAAGTTCATGTATATTTTAGCACTGTTTATTTTAGTGCAACACTTTATGATAATAATGGAAATGAAATGGTAACAGCATCAGCATTAGGTACAGGAACAGCAGATAACTTTGCTAACACTTTAAATGGAGTAAGTTTTCAGTATGGTTATTATTTAAAAGTTACTCATGCAGAGCCAGATTCAAGATTAAAATTAACTGGAAATGTAATAAATTCACCAAAAGATTTATCACAAGGATTTAACGGTGTAGATTTAACAACTGCTATGTTTTATATAACAAATAAAGGTCTACAATATTCAACTATGCCAATAACAACAATAAATAGTACAACAAATACTGTACCTTATTTATCTTATAATATAAATAAAGTATTTAATGGAAGTACAGATTATTTAGATATTACAAATGATATACCAAAAGTTCAAAATTTAACAGAGGGCTCTATTGTAGTTAAGTTTAAAACTACTTCAACAGTTCCAAGTCAAGCAATTTTTAGTATGTCTGATACCAATAATGCAAATACAAAGTTAATATTAATGTTATCTAGTGGAACATCTACAGGAAGAGTAAGATATGAGGTAAGACAAGATACTTTACAATTATTTGGATATAATATGTCTCCTTATTTAAATGATGGAATTTATCATACAACATTAGTAACTGTAGGTTCAAGAGGAGTAGAAGGATATATTGATGGAATTAATTCATTTACAGTTCCAATAGGACAGGGATTCTTTGGTGATATAACTGGTGAAAATACCATGAATATTGGAAAATTAGTAACTAGCGATGGGGATAAATGGTATTTTAATGGAACTATAGATTATATAGATATTTATGATTATGAATTAACAGTATCTGAAGCTGAAGCAATGAGTATGAATGACTATAAACAAACACCGTAATTGTAATAAAATGATTATTGTTAGTATAAATAATGAAGTTATTGATTATATAAAATTAATTATAGGAAAAACTTATAGTTAATCAAAGTAACTTTAATTATAATTTTGAAAATAGATCAAGTTACAAATATTTACATTTGCAACTTGATTTTTCTTTGTTAAATTATAAGTATTATATTAAAATTAAAAAAAGCTACAAATGTGTTAATTTGTAGCTTTTAGTATAAAAATATTAAACTTATAAAAGTATTACTTAGAGTACTTAAGTAAAATTAATTGTGCACCATAACCATTAATATGAGTTTGTAAATTAAGAACTGTATTTTTCTTATAATATTTAAAATCTATTTGTGGAAAGGATGCTTTGTGAAGTATTTCTTTTTCTTCTTTTTTTAATCTTTTAGGTTTGCCCATAGAAAGCCAATAATTAAATGATGAACCGACTTTTTCATTTATTTCATATTTTATCATTTTAGTATTAGAATTAATATTTAAAATATTTATAGATAAATGTTTATCTAAAGTACTATTTCTTCCTTTTGATTTGTAAAAACTTTCAAAGTCTATTAGTTTATCAATAGTTTTAGGTATAGTATATAATAGGATTTGAATTTCATCCTCTGATTTTGTAACAATATAGCCATTTCCAAAACTTACTAAAGTTTCGCCCATTTTATTTAATAGATAATAGGCATAGTAAGAAGGTTTTTTTATACCTTTGTCATTAACTAATCCAGGATCTCCAAAGAAAACTTCATTAGTTAAATCATATTGTTTGTCTAGAGTATCAAATGCTTTTATAAATTCTAAACAATTAGGACAATTAAAGGTATTATGAATTATATATGGAATCATATAAGTAGTATCATAAATATAGTTTATAGTGTTATTTTTTATATAAAAATCATCTAAAATCTCTAAATTAAAGTCATTTTCTAATAAAATTCTTATATCTTTTATTATATTTTTATCCATATTAGAAGAAAACTGAAATTTAAAATTAAATAATTCTATACTTTCAACTTCTTGAAAATATTCTAAAAAGGATTTAAGTGCTTCTAAAAATTCATTAGAAGAAAATTCTGATGAATCTAATACTATTAACGGATATAATTCTAAAGAACATACATATTCTAAAATATCTAAGGCTCTAGTCCAGTTAAAAAATTTTGAGCCAGGAAAAATTCCAATATCTTTTGAAAACATATTTAAAAGTCGTATATATTTATAATTTATTTCTTCAAGAATATCTTCAACTATGTTTTTATTATCTTCAATAAGCAAATCAAAAGCATCACTCACATTTAAAATATCTTTAAAGCTTTTATCAAAATCTCCTAAATCATTATTTGCATTTATAGTTATAGTAGTTATTTTGTTATGATAGTTATATCTATCATAATCATCTAAATAATAAGATAAATCATTTAAACTTTCTTCAACAGGAATATAATTTATGGTCTTTTGTTTTGAAAGAGTAGATTCGGTTACTTTATATTTTTTTCTATATTGAAGAGGAGTCATTTTACAATAACTTTTAAAGTGCTTATTAAAATATCTAGTGTGTGAAAATCCAATTTTTTCACATATTTCTGAAATACTTTCATCACTATCAAGCAATAACTTAATAGATTCCTCCACACGAGTTAAATTAATCAAATCGGTAAAGCTGTATCCAGTAGCATATTTTATTTCGTGTGATAAATAATGAGTGCTTAAAAATTCTTTGTTGGCTATATCTTGCAGTGTAATATTAGTATTATAATTATTAAAAATATATTTAGAAATACGATGATATCTTTCAAGTTGCATTTGGTTTTCTTTTATATCTTCATTATCATAAGTTAAATAATGAAAGTTATTAATTAAATGAAATAATAAATCTATAAGTTTTTTTTCTATTTCTTTATCAAAATTATCATTTTTTTGAATGGTTTCGCAAAGAATTATAGATAATAATGTTCTAAAAATAGTATATCTTTCTTCTTTCTGAGCACCTTCATCTGAAGTGTTAGTATAAAAAAACATATTATTTATATCATTATAATATTTTTGAAAAAATAAAGGGTCTATATTAAAGATTAGTACCTTATTATTTTCATCACTAGAAGAAAAACTATGAGATTCATCTATATTTATTATTTCTAATTCATTTTCAATTAGTTCATAATTATCAGTATCAATAGTTATATTGATTTTTCCTTTTAGAACATATAAAATTTCAATTGAATTATGCCAATGAAGAGGATAATTCTTAATACTTACATAATTAACTAATATTGGCAAATTGTTAGGATAGGTTATATATTCTCTTCTCAATGAAATAAACCCCCCTTAAATTTTATAAAATATTTATAATTTATTATATCATAACTAGATTTTATTACAAAATTATAAATAAAATTAAAAAATAAATTGTTAAATGTGAAATTAATGTGTATAATAATCAATGGATTTAATATATTATGTGAAGGGAGATGCAAAATGTATAATGAAGAAATGGAAATAGTTTGTGGAGCTGCACAGAAAAAAATTAAATTATATAATAAAGGTATAGCAAAATATTTAATGGTAGCAGCTTTAGGTGGACTATTTGTAGGATTAGCAGTTATGCTACTTTACACAGTAGGAGGAATTCTTGATCATTCAGGCTTTGGAGCAACCAAAGTTGTGATGGGTATATCTTTTGGTGCTGCGTTAAGTTTTGTAATAATGGCTGGAACAGACTTATTTACAAGCAACTGTCTTGTAATGACTATAGGTGCATTATATAAGAGAGTTACAGCTATGGATATGATAAAAATAATATTGGCAGGATGGGTTGGAAACTTATTTGGTTCAATAATAGGAGCTACTATATATGTTTATTCACATGCTGCAACAAGCTATGTTGGAGAATACATGGTTAAAATGGCTGAAATGAAGATGAACACACCAGCAATGGATTTATTTTTAAAAGGAATTTTATGTAATATTTTAGTATGTTTAGCTGCATGGTGTTCATATAAATTAAAAAGTGAAACAGCAAAATTGATAGTAATATTCTGGTGTTTATATGTATTTATAACTTCAGGATTTGAGCATAGTATTGCTAATATGACTTTATTTAGCATTGCATTAATGATGCCACATGGGGCAGCAGTTAGTTTAGGTGGAGCAGCGTGGAATCTTTTATTTGTTTCTTTAGGAAACTATGTTGGAGGAACTTTATTCTTAGCTTTACCATTATATTATATTGCTAAGCAAAAATAATAAATTTTAAAATAAGACATGCTATCATGTCTTATTTTTTTGAAAAAATTAATAGATTTAATACATTTTTTTTTATAATAATTATC
>NZ_WHJC01000040.1 GCF_009295725.1 Clostridium tarantellae | reverse complement strand
GTAAAAATGCTTGGGATTATACTTTAGAAGTTATAGCTTTAATGGGTGATATTGACTATGCTAATGAAATGTTAAGTAAAACAACTAACATAAAGGAAAGAAAAATAATATCTGATCGTATAGATACTTTAGAAGGAAAATTTTTTGATTTAAAAAATAAATTAAAATCCATAGAATTATTATAAAACTTGTAAAAAACCATCAAGAAATTAATAACTTGATGGTTTTTTATTTTATCTATTTAATGGTTATAAAAGATTTAAATATAACTATAACATAACTTTTTTTAAAAAATATCTTTATACTTACTTTATCCCAATACTTTTTTAGCAATATCTACAGATTCTCTAGCATCTTTAGCAAAAAAATCAGCTCCTATTTTTTCTCCATAATCCTTTGTTAAAACTGCACCACCTACAAAGACTTTGCAGTCTAAATTCTCATTTTTTAAAGCTTTAATAGTTTCTTCCATACTTTTTAAGGTGGTAGTCATTAAAGCACTTAAGCCAACTAATTTTACATTTTGTTTTTTCGTTTCTTCTACTACTTTATTTATAGGTACATCTTTACCTAAATCTATAATTTCATAACCGTAATTTTCTAATATAACTTTAACAATGTTTTTCCCAATATCATGAATATCCCCTTTAACTGTAGCTAATATTATTTTGCCTTTACTTATATTTTGCTCTTTTTTATTCATTAAGCTTTCTTTTATTACTAAAAAAGCTTTTTTAGCAGTTTCAGCTGAGGTTATTAATTGTGGCAAAAATAAAATTCCTTTTTCAAATCTTTCTCCTACTTCATCTAAAGCAGGTATAAGATATTCATTTACTATGGTAAGTTCATCCACTTCTTTTAATAGCTCTTTAGTAGCTTTTCCTGCCTTCTCTTTTAATCCTCTAATAACAATACTTTTAATATCTAAATTTTCTTTATTATCCTTACTATCTTTACTTTTAATTGTTTCTTTCTGTGTGTTACTATATGATTTTATAAAATTAAAGGAATCTTTATCATAATTATATAAAACATTAAAAGCATTTATAGCATCCATCATGCTCTTTTCATTTGGATTAATTATAGGTAAATCTAATCCGGCTCCTAAAGCTAAAGTTAAAAAAGTTTTATTAATTAAAGGTCTATCAGGCAATCCAAAGGAAATATTTGAAACTCCTAAAACAGTTTTAACTCCTAATTTATTCTTTATCATACTTACAGCTTTTAATGTTTCTTTAACTTCTTCTTGCTGTGTTGATGCTGTTAAAACTAATGCATCTATAAAAATATCTTCCTTTTCAATTCCATACTCTTTAGCTACATTAACTATTTTTTCAGCAATTTTATAACGTTCTTCTGCCTTTTTAGGTATCCCATTTTTATCTAAAGTTAGCCCAACTACAGAAGCTCCATATTTTTTTACAATAGGCAATAAAGTATGAAGCACTTCCTCTTCTCCATTTATAGAATTTACTATAGCCTTTCCATTATAATATCTTAATCCTTTTTCAATAGCACCATAATTTGATGAATCTATTTGAAGAGGTATATCTAGTATACTTTGAATTTCTTTAACTACTTTTACCATGGTTTCTTCTTCATTTATATCTGGAATTCCCACATTCACATCTAATATATGGGCTCCTACTTCAACTTGTTCTATGGCTTTCCCTAAAATATAATCCATATCACCTTTTTTTAAAGCTTCTTTAAAAAGCTTTTTTCCTGTAGGATTTATTCTTTCACCTATTACCCTTACTCCATCTACATTTATTACTTTAGAAGGAGTACATATACCACATATTTTTTTATTATTTAATCTTTTAACTTTTTTTTCACTAACTAATTTTTTTAACTTTCCAATATATTCTGGAGTAGTGCCACAACATCCGCCTATTATACTTACTCCCTTATGAACAAAATCAACTACACACTCACAAAATTCTTCAATATCTATATTATATATAGTTTTTCCATTTACTATTTTAGGTAATCCCGCATTAGGTTGTATCATTACTGGCACTGTAGCAACTTTCAATATTCTTTCAATTACCCCCTTTAGCTCTTTAGGTCCTAAAGAACAATTTACTCCTATAACATCCACCCCTAATGCTTCTAAAGTCATTACCATACTTTCTGGATTACATCCTGTAAAAGTTCTTTCATTTTGTTCAAAACTCATAGTACAAAATACAGGGAGATCACTATTTTCCTTAACTGCTAATATTGCAGCCTTAGCTTCATATAAATCTGTCATAGTTTCAATCAAAACAACATCTACTCCATTATTAACGCCAACTAAAACAACTTTTTTAAAGGCATTATAAGCTTCATCAAAAGTTAATGTTCCCATTGGCTCTAACAATTGTCCTGTAGGTCCTATGTCAAGAGCTATTAATGCTTTATTATTTCCCCTTGCTTCTTTAGCTAACTTTATCCCTTCTCTAATAATTTCATCTACACCATATTTTTTATTTTTTAACTTTATATCATTAGCTCCAAAAGTATTAGTTGTTAAAAAATCACAACCACTTTCTATATATTGCTTATGAATATCTCTTATAATATCTGGTTTTTCTATATTTAAAAACTCTGGTTCTCCTCCAAGCTTTAATCCATTTTTTTGAAGAACACTTCCCATAGCTCCATCAAAAACTTTAACCTTCACAGCTTTTCTCACTTCCTTTTCTTCTAAAAGTACAACTATTAAATTTATTACATTCCTTACAACTTCTTTTTTTATTATTTAACTTTTTATCAGTTATTCCTATAATAGCAGTAACTGATTTTCTAGGAAGTAATATATTATGCTCCGAGCAGGTTAATCCAATAGCCTTTTCTCCATTTATTATATTTAAAAAAGACTTTTGAAAATCTAAACTTAAATCACCATATCCTGGACTGAACCTAAATTTTATATTCTTACCTAGTATCTTCATTTCATTCTTAATGAGTTCTTCTATATTGTCACAAAAACTTTCTATTGCTGTTGTAGCACAAGCATCTATTATTAACGCTTTAGTTAAATCTGTTTTTTCGTATATCCTAATCAATCTTTCTATATCATTACCTAAAGTAGCCCCTAAAAATACACATTCGTCACAATCTTTCAAATGATTTTTTATACCTTTTCCTTCCAAGACATAATTTGTGCCTTCTACAAGTATACCTTTTTTACTATTAGTTAGTTTATTATAACTAATAGCATATCTTTCTTTAATGTGTTTTAAAGTTTCTTTCTTACAAGATTCTACTAACTCTATAAAATCTTTATCTACTTCTTCACTTTTATAAGCTAAGTATCTAAGTATTTCTTCATTTTTAAGTTCAATATGATTTACTTTCATTTTTACTCTCCATAAATGTTTAATGAGAAACCTGTCTGTAATACATTTTTTGCATATTCCTTTGCACCAAATAAAGATAAATCCTTATAATTACCACATTGTATATCATTAGCAGCTGGCACTTCATTAGCCTGTAATACTTTACTTAAAGCACTCTCTAAAGCATCTTTAACATCTTTCTCTTTTCTATCACCCCATACTGTTAAATAAAATCCTGTTCTACACCCCATAGGAGATAAATCTATAATATCTTCTAACTCTTTTCTAAGCTCTGTGGCTAATAAATGCTCTAAAGCATGCATAGCTGCAGTTCCAAAACTGTCCTTATTAGGCTGTAAAAATCTTAAATCAAATTTACTTACCGAATCACCTTTCTTACCCTCTAAAATACAACACTTTCTAATATAAGGTGCCTTAACCACTCTATGATCTAATTCAAAACTTTCTACTTTTTTCATAATTATTCAATCCTTTCTACTTTATATCCTATTAATTTTTATTCTTAATTTTAAATATAATTGTTCATTTATATTTAAATACGAACTACACATTTACACATTTTTTTTGTTATTTATAGAATTAACTATGCTTCCTATATTAGAACATATTCTTTTAGCAACATAGGGATTATTCATAGTATATAAATGTATACCATCTACATCATTAGATACTAAATCTATAATTTGTTCTATCGCATATGCTATTCCCGCATCTCTTAAGGCATCTTTATCATGCTCATATTTCTCTACAATTTTCATAAACTTTTTAGGAAAAGAAGCTCCACATAAAGAAATTATTCTCTCTATTTGTTTTTTATTTACTACTGGCATAATTCCTGCTTGTATGGGAATATTTCTTATATTTTTACTTTCTGATTTATCTAAAAAATTATAAAATAAATCATTATCAAAAAATAATTGTGAAATTAAATGCGTTGCACCAGCATCTACCTTTTCTTTAAGATTTAATAAGTCTCTAGAAAGGCTTTCACACTCTAAATGTCCTTCTGGATAGCATGCTGCACTAACATTAAAGTTTCCAAATTTTTTAATAAATTCAATTAATTCATTAGCATAATTAAAATCTCCTTTAATTATATTACTCTCATCTATGTCTCCTCTTAAAGCTAATATGTTTTTAATACCATTTTCATTTAATGCTTGTAATACTTTTCTAATTTCTTCTTTTTTAGAACCTATGCAAGTTAAATGAGTCATTGGCTCTATATTATATTTATTTTTTATTAATGAAGCTAATTCTAAAGTTCTATTTTCAGCACTTGTTCCTCCCGCTCCGTAAGTAACACTAATAAAATCTGGTTTTAACTCCTTTAATTCTTCTAAAGTTTTATAAATTACATCTATAGATGAACTTTTCTTAGGAGGAAAAACCTCAAAAGAAAATACTACATCCTTTTGTTCAAATATTTCTCTTATGTTCATAAATATAGTCTCCTTTTATTTTAAATTAATATACACTTAACTATAATTAACATATTAAAAGTCATATTAATTAGTTAATTAATACTTTAATTTTTATTTTATATATATTCTTCACTAAAATATCTTAATTTTTACATAACTATGTTCATGTGCTCTTTTTTACTTTTTTGTATTTTTCTTACTTTAAAGAGTAATATAAATACTCTTTAAATTTAATATCCTAAAGTTTTATTTTATTCCTTTATCACTTTTACTAATAATAAAATTAATGTGTTTATTATTAGTTTTTTATAAAATAAGTGATATATATTTTTTACATATTAAATTTTTTCTAATATATTTATGGATTTATTAAAATAGTGATTGTAGAAAAACTGTTATAAAAATAAATAAACGCCTAAAGATATATCCTTAGGCGTAAAAATAGCTAATAAATATCTCCTTATCTTTCAGAAAACTGTTGGATTTAGCACCGTATGTAAAATATATGACAATATATAAATTATATTATTAAAATTCATGTGAAAATTTTTTATATAAACCACAATTAAATTTTAATACAATATATATTTTTATGTATTAAACATTGGTTGCCGGGTTTCATAGGGCCAGTCCCTCCACCACTCTTGATAAGTTCTTTATTCTTTTTTTAAAATTATATTATAATATTTATTTTTTGTAAATACCTAAAAACCTTTTCTATTTTAAAAAACATAAAATATATATATTAATATCTTATAATTTGAAATTTCATCTCATTTGAAGTATAATTTCCATAGTATTAATTTTGTTTTATTAATGGGAAGGATGGACTTATATGTTAAGAACAATAAAATGGTATGCTGGAGTTGTAATAACTCTAATCAGATCTTTACCTATGCTTAGAAAGATTGATAAATTAAAAAACATACCAGATAAACAAGAAGAAAGAGATACTCTTATTCGTAAAGGGGTATTATTTTGTAATGATCATTTCTTTAAATATACAGGTGGTACCTATGAGGTAAAAGGAGCGGAAAATATACCAAACGAAACAGTGGTATTTATGGGAAACCATCAAAGTAATATAGATATTCCTATAATAGTTTTATCTGTTGGAAGACCTGTAGGATTTGTTGCTAAGGATGATCTGGAAAAAATTCCTATTTTAAGTAAATGGATAGCTCTTACTAAAAGTGTATTTATGGATAGAAGTACACCTAAAAAGGCTTTATCAGCTATTTTAGATGGAATTAAGATAATTAAAAGTGGACGTTCTATGGTTATTTTTCCAGAAGGTACAAGAAGTAGAAAAGATGCCATGTCTGGTTTTAAAGGTGGTAGTTTTAAACTTGCTACTAAATCTAAGGTTCCAATAGTTCCATTTTCTATTGATGGTTCTTATAAACTTTTAGAGGGTAACAAACATCATAAACATGCACATGTTACTATAACTTATCATCCACCAATAGAAACTAAGAACTTAACTAAAGAAGAAGAAGCAAATTTACATAATGTTGTTGAAAAAATTGTTAGAAGTTCTCTTCCAAACAATGGTCAATAGTACATGAAACTAAAAAGAAGGACAACTATATTGCCCTTCTTTTTTAAAATTCATTTATATTAACTAGCTTCTTTTACTTCAAATTCACTATTTATACTTTCAAAAAATTCTCTTGTTTCATTAATTACTACATTTCTTAACCCTATAATACCAATTAAATTTGGTATTGCCATTAATCCATTTACTATATCTGCTATTATAAATATAGTTTCTAATGGTAAGAATGGTCCTACAGCTACTAATAATATGTAAACTATTCTATATGGAATTATAGCCTTAACTCCAGCTAAATATTCCATACATCTTTCACCATAATAATTCCATCCTAATATTGTAGTAAAAGCAAAGAAAATTAATCCTATATTCACAATATATTTTCCTATAATAGCAAATGGAATACCTTTTTCAAAAGCTGCTGTTGTAACTGCTGCACCTTCTAATGGTCCCATATAAGTTCCAGTAATAACTATAACTAATCCTGTCATTGTACAAATAAGTATTGTATCAAAAAATGTTCCTGTCATAGATATTAAACCTTGTTTAACTGGTGACTTTGTTTTTGCTGCTGCTGCTGCAATTGGTGCACTACCTAAACCAGCTTCATTTGAAAACACTCCTCTACCAATTCCTCTTTGCATAACCGTAATTATAGAAATACCTACTGCACCACCTAAGGCTGCCTTTGGATTAAATGCACTTTCTATTATTAATGCTATAGTCTTAGGAATAGCTGTAAAATTACATACTATTACTAGTATTACACCTAAAGTATATATACCTGCCATAAATGGAACAACTTTTTCAGATACACTTGATATTCTCTTTATTCCACCTAAAGTTACTAATGCAACTAAAATTGTTACAATTACTGTGGTAACTACTACTGGAACATTAAAACTTAAAGTAGCTGCATCTGTAATGGATTTTACCTGTCCAAAAGTTCCTATACCAAAGAAGGCAACTCCAATTCCAAAAATAGCAAATAATTTTGCTAGCCAATTAAGACCTAATCCATTTTTTATATAATACATTGGTCCACCAGCCATTTCACCATTCTCATCTACTTCTCTGTACTTAATTGCTAATACTCCCTCTGCATACTTTGTTGCCATACCAAAGAAAGCCGCAATCCACATCCAAAATAATGCACCAGGACCTCCAGCCTTAATAGCTGTAGCAACACCCACTATATTTCCTGTACCTATAGTAGCTGATAATGCCGTACATAAAGCTCCAAAGCTTGAAACATCACCTTCTGCATTACTATCATCTGTTTCATCATCTTTTCCAAAAACATACTTTAAAGCTAATGGTAACTTAAAAATTTGTAATAAATTTAATCTTATAGTTAAATACACTCCTGTACCTACTAAAAGAATTAGTAAGGGTGCTCCCCATACTATGTTGTTGATTTGTATTAGTATTTTTTCCATTAAAAAATCCCCCTTAATTTATTTTAATTACGGAGGAGAATAAGAATACCAAAATAGAACCTTTAATATTTATTAAAAGTTAACTAAATATTAAAATTATCTTTTTTGAATATCCTATCCCCTGTCCTTTTACCTGAGAGTTTCAGTTTAATAAATAAAATATTAAACCTTGCTCCTTCGGTGCTCATCTCTGAGTCTCTCCAGAGGCTCGTCCAGTAACGGTCCATAAACCTGAAAGATTTCCCTCTTCGGTGTACACTACGTTTAGTGTCACTCTCCCGATACCTTCATCCGAACATATTAAATTATAACTACATATTACAACATATAAAACTAATATGCAATAATGATTTTTCAATATTTTTATTTAATGTATAAATTTCCTAATAAAAGCTAACAAAAAAAGTTCTCTTGACTATTAATAAAATAAGCTTTATTAATAATCAAACTGCATTTTAACCAAATTTACTCTTTCACCACAAATATTCTTTTCAAATACTTCTATAATTTTAAATCCTGCTTTTTCATAACATTTAATAGCTCTTTTATTAAAAGAACGCACCTCTAAAAGAATTTTTTGGTTTGAATATATTTTCATACATATTTTTTTTATAATATACATAATTGTTTTACCTAATCCTTGCCCACATAGGCTAGGTTTTAATCCAAGTGCAACTATAACATAATCTTTTTTACTTATTAATCTTATATATCCACATAAAAAATTGTAATCATCTACTAATGCCAAAAATTCTTGCTCTCGCTTTTCTTGTATTGTAATAGCCCAGTTATCTTTTAAAATATCACTCCAAGCTGGATAATTATACACACAATACTCACCTTCATACTTCCATTTGCAAATTTCTTCTGCATAATTCTCGGTTAAATTTACCACTTTTAAATTCATTTTTTTTCTTTTAAGCTCCTTATTTTTTTAAATATCCTTTGATTTAAATTAACTTTTTAGCTCTTCTTCAAAATATATATTTATCACTTATCAAATGACCATTACAAATTTTTATACTTTTAAATTTTATAAATAACATATTTTGAAGAAGAACCAAATTAAATTTTTACTGGCTAAAAAGTAATATTTAATTTCTGTATATTTTTTGCACCTCTTCTCTCCATTTCTTCTACAAAATTATTTATATCATCTAAAATTTCCTTTTTTCTTTCTATTGACATTTCTCCCCTTCCTACTCTATCACAGAAAGTAACTAAAGCTATATCATGAATGTCACCACTACTTACTAACTCTTTAATATCACCAAAAGGAAGATTTTTAGCCACATATAAATAGCTCATATGATGTTTTATTAACATAGTAACCTTTTTATTAAAATCTCTATTATTAGAAAGTTTAATTAATATTTCTTCCCCCATTTTGCTACCTACCATGTCATGATTATAAGAGGTCCATCTTCCTTTTCTTTTTATAGTAGTTGTTATTTTACCAATATCATGAAGAAAAGCTCCCCACATAAATTCTAGTTTATTATGAGCTAAATCTCTATATTTAGCTGCCCAATCTGTTACTTGCATAGTATGTGTCCAAACATCTCCTTCAGGATGATATTTAGGCTCTTGTGGTATGCCTTCTAATTCTGCCACACATTGCAAAGCAGTATTTTTAAAATAATTTTGTTTTTTTAACTTTTCAAAATATATAGAAGGTTTTTCATCTTCCATTAAATGTTTTGATATATGTAAAAATAAATCTTTTTCTTCCATGAAATCTCTTCCTTTCCCAATTAATCTTTATTCTATATACATAATATTTTACACTTTTAGTCATACTAGTTGTTAAATTTGACTTTACATAATTGTAACACTTACAAAACTTATTATAACTGAATTATCTGAAAATTATTACTTTATCCCTTCTAAACCTTTAATAATACCATTTTAATAAAAAATTTATCCATATTTTAAATTTTTGTACAAAATAGTTATTGAATTTACAAAAATTAGTGATAAAATAACTATTGTCAGTATTCTTTAATAGAAGCTGAACATAAAATTTAATTTTTTGGTTATTTAAACCGAATTATATCCTAAAAAGGAGTAAGAACGGGAGGAGAGAAAAATGAATACTACTTATCAAAAATCGAGACAAAAAACTCGAAAATTAGTTATTATTGGTATGCTTTCTAGTATATCAATATTTTTAGGGTTAACTGGACTTGGATTTATTGCAATTCCGCCAGTAAAAGCTACTATTATGCACATTCCTGTAATTATAGGTGCTATTTTAGAGGGACCTATTGTAGGTGGATTAATTGGATTAGTTTTTGGACTATTTTCAATGTATCAATCATTTACTGCCCCTACGCCAACAAGCTTTATTTTTTGGAATCCTTTAATAGCATTATTACCTAGAATACTTATAGGTGTAGGTAGCTACTATATTTATATTTGGTTGATTAAAGGAGTTAAAAAAAATATTAAGTTAACTAGTATAGTAACATCACTTATACTTAGTATACTTATGTTTTTAACTATTTTTTCAATAACTAAATCTAGTTTAATTGCTTTAGTTGTTTCAGTGATACTTTTTATATTATCCTCTACTGTAATGCTAAAGTTTAAACATAAAAATAAATGTGAAGCATTATCTATAGGTACCTCTGCTGTCTTAGGAACCTTAATTAATACTATAGGAGTTTTAGGATTAACTTATATTTTTTATTTAGAAAAATATGCTTCTGCTCTTAGTATATCTAAAGAAGCTGCATCTGCTACCCTATTAACTATAGGAGTAACTAATGGTATTCCTGAAGCTTTCATATCAGCAATAATAGCAATACCTGTTATAATAGGAGTAAGTAAAGTTATAAAAAAATAATTTATAAATAAAAGCACATAGGTCTTTATTAAATGGTTTATGTGCTTTGTTATATATATTTAAATTTATTATTGATTTAGGGAGAGAATTTTATGTTTGAAATAAAAGCAACTAAAATAGAGGGTTTTAAAATTGGACATGCTCAAAATAAAGAAGCAGGAACTGGATGCACTGTAGTTATATGTGAAGAAGGTGCTAGCGGTGGAGTTGATGTAAGAGGTGGTGCTCCTGGAACTAGAGAAACAGACTTATTAAATCCTGTAGAAATGGTAGATAAGGTACATGCCGTTGTTTTATCTGGTGGATCTGCTTTTGGATTAGATGCTTGTTCTGGTGTTATGCAATATTTAGAAGAAAAAGAAATTGGATTTGATGTTGGAGTTACAAAAGTTCCTATTGTTTGTGGTGCTGTACTTTTTGATTTAAAATGCGGAAATGGAAAAATAAGACCTGATAAACAAATGGGCTATGAGGCTTGTGTTAACTCTGAAACCTATAAAGATGACATAAATGGGAATATTGGTTGTGGCACTGGCGCTACAGTAGGAAAAGCATTAAATGAATCTTTAGCTATGAAAGGTGGTTTTGGTAGTTTTGCTCTCCAGATTGGAGACTTAAAGGTAGCTGCATTAGTGGGAGTAAATGCTTTAGGAGATATTGTGGATCCAGAATTAAATAACAAAATAATTGCTGGTGCTCTTAAAGAAGACTTAAAAAATTTTGCTAATACTGAGGAATCCTTAATTGCTATTTATGATAAAATTAAAAATGTTTTTAAAGGTAATACTACTATTGGTTTAATAATAACTAATGCTAATTTAACTAAAGCTGAAGCTAATAAAGTAGCTTCTATGGCTCAAAATGGTTTTGGAAGAGCTATAAGACCTGCACATACTATGTTTGATGGTGATACTATTTTCACTATGTGTTCAAATAAAATTAATGCTGATATAAATGTAATTGGATTATTAGCAGCTAAAACTATGGAAAGAGCTATTATTAGAGCTGTTAAAGAAGCTCAGTGTGCTTATGGTTTTAAAAGCTATAAAGATATTTATTTATAAAATAATCTTATAACACATTTTTCCTTATATGGATTAAAATTTATAGATTATTAATTTTAAAAATGCACAATATAATAGTGCAAGGTAAGTAAAACTTACTTAAGCAAAATTAAAAGAAAATCTTTAAATTAAGATTTTCAATTTAAGGAGGAATTTATCATGGCACAATTAGTACCTGAAGCAAAACAAGGATTATCAAAATTTAAAAATGAGGTAGCAAGTGAAATGGGAGTTCCATTCTCAGAGTATAATGGAAATTTATCTTCTAAACAATGCGGAAGCGTTGGAGGAGAAATGGTTAAAAGAATGGTTCAACAATACGAACAATCAATGAAATAACCTTCCTTTTCATTAAAAAAGAGAAAAATGAGGATAAATCTTTTAAAGATTTATCCTCTTCCTTTTTAATTTATTAAATTTATACACCTAAGAACTTTTTTTAAATTTAGTCATATATGATGCCCAATTTCCATTAGGTATATAAATAGATTGTGTTTTAAACTCTTTTTTGTTTTTTACCACATATTTATATACATAACATACTTCAAAGGTATTAGTATTCATAAGCTCTACTTTAACAGCCACCCTATTATATTCATTATTTGAATCTCCAATATTAAAATAATTTTCCATATTGTCCATAGATTCCATTACTTTAGTATATTCATCATTTTTAATAGTAAAAACTTCTCCATACACATATCCCTCTCCATCTAACAATGCTGGATATCCTTTATTAGGCATATGATATAATTTCCCTTTTATTCGAGCAGGTTCTTCCTTTAAAACATAGCCTTTTAAATATTTATTATAATTAAAAAATCCTGTTCTTAAGCTACCGTAAACAAAAATTCTTCTTTCTTCTTTTGGTGCATTCATTAGCAAATAGTTCCTCCAATATCTGAAATATCTTCTTTATTTTCTACAGCTGCTCTAATACAGCATTCTAATGAAAGAGCTATATCAACTATAGACATACAAGGAGTATTAGGTTTAAGAATTACCTGTGATGGTATGTATGGCACATGAATAAATCCACCTCTTATTTTAGGATATCTTGTATTTATTAAATGCATTATTCCATACATAACATGATTGCATACAAAAGTTCCTGCAGTATTTGAAACTGCTGCAGGTAAACCAATCTTTATGCATTCTCTTACCATAGCTTTAATTGGCAAATTAGAAAAATATGCATTTGCACCCTTTTCATATATAACTTTATCTATAGGTTGATTTCCTTCATTATCTTCTATTCTAGCATCATCTACATTAATAGCCACTCTCTCTGGAGTAATTAAGAATCTTCCACCTGCTTGTCCAACAGCTATTACTATATCTGGTTTATGTTCTTCTACAGCTTTTTCTATAGCCATTATAGATTTTCCAAAAACTGTAGGTATCTCTAATTTAATAATTTCAGCTCTTGCTATTTCCTTAGGTAATAATTTTACTGACTCCCATGCTGGGTTTATGCTTTCTCCTCCAAATGGATCAAATCCTGTAATTAATACTTTCATATAAAACATCTCCTTTTTTATATTTAATAAAACTAGGAAATCTAATGTATATAAGTTTATTTATTAAAGTTTTTAAACTTATATACATTAAATTTTAGTATTAAAATGCTAAAAAATACATTAAAGCTATTTGTACTACTAACAATACAATTGCAAAAGGCGCTTGAAATTTTATCACAATATTTTTATCTTTTGTTTCTAATAATGCTGCTGGCATTACATTAAAGTTTGCCGCCATAGGTGTTAATAAAGTTCCGCAATAACCAGATGTTAATGCTAACGCTCCTGCTATAGCTGGATTACCACCCTGCATAATCACAAATGGAATACCTATTCCTACTGTAATAACTGAAAATGCTGCAAAAGCATTTCCCATTATCATTGTAAAAACTGCCATACCTACACAATAGGCAATAACTCCTAATAAAATATTTTCATCAGGTATAAACCCTGAAATTCCTTTAGAAATTACATCCCCAACTCCAGCGGTAGTAAATACTGTACCTAAAGCTGCTAACAATTGTGGTAATATACTTGTTGAACCTACTGATTGCAACATTCTATCACTTTCTTCTATTAATGTAATTGGTTTTGCCTTTGTTATAATAAAAGTTACTAATACTGCTGTAACAGATGCAATACCTATAGCTGCTGTTCCTGAAATTTGTGTAAACTGTGCTATCAATAAAGATACAATAGCTATTACTAATGATGGAATAAATACTTTAGAACCTATTTTTTTTGATTGTTCTGCTGAAAATTTACTATCATGTTTTTTTATTGAACCTATATTAACTTGTTTTGTTAAAGTTAATATAGCAATTATAACTATCATTATACCTACAATAACTGAATCTATATGTGAACCAAAAATAAAAATTATGGATAATAATCCCCAAAATAATGCTGTTCCATATCTTGTTTTATGATTAACATCCTTTAACGTAAAAATAGCAGTATTTAACATCATAACACCAACTAAAATATAAAATAATTCTAATAACATATTAGAAATTTCTTTAATATCCATCTTAATCTCTCCTCACTTTATTTTTTATTCATTATTCTACCTATTTTTTTATCTAATAAGTAGTTTTGAAGTAAAGCAAGTATAAGCGCTACTATAGCTACTGGAACTGATGCTTTAGCAATTTCTAAAGCTGTAACTGATTTGCCAAGCTCTGATGTTAATGTTCCTGATACTAATAATACTCCTGAACTAGCCATAAATAAGTTTTGACCAAAAAAATTACCATAGTTATCCATAGCAGCTGCTGCTGCTTTTATTAAATCTTCAGCTTTATCATTAAGATTACCATACTTTGACACCGATGCTCCTTGTGCCATTGGGTTTATAAGTGGTCTAACAAATTGTGCTTGTCCACTTAATCTTAAGGATACAGCCGCTCCAGCTTCTCTTATAAAGAAATACATAGATAAAATTTTTCCAGTTGATAAATTTTTAATATTTTGTATTAATGAAATTGCTTTTTCCTTTAATCCATATTTTTCACATATTCCTATTACAGGAAGAGTTAGTAAGAATAAAGTCATATGTCTTTGACTGACAAAAGTATCTCCCATAATACGTAATATATCTACAAAACTCATTTTTGCTATTAGTCCTGTACAAATTCCAGCTATTACAACCACTGCAATACTATCTAATTTTAATGCAAAACCTATAATAACAATTAAAATTCCTAAAAGAACCATATTTATCTCTCCTTTTCTAATTATATTTTTATATTAAATTTATATAAATGAAAAAGAAGCTTCGAAATTCCCCTTCTCCACTTCTTTTCATTATTTTATAAAAGATTATTGTGTTTTAACCACTAAATTATTATCTTCACAGTCTACTATAATATTACATCCATCATATATTTCACCTGCTATTAGCTTTTTAGCTATATTTGTTTCTAAAACATTACCAATATATCTTTTTAATGGTCTTGCCCCATAAATTGGATCATATCCTTCTTTAGCTAATAATTCTTTAGCTTTCTCTGTAACTTCCATAGTTATATTTTTTTCTATTAATCTCATTCTTAAGCTTCTTAAGAATATATCTATTATAGATTTAATTCCTTCAGTAGTTAATGGTTTAAACATTATAATATCATCAACTCTATTTAAAAATTCTGGTTTAAATCTTCCTTTTAATTCTGCTAAAACTTGTTCTCTTATAGCTGGTTCAATAGTTTCATCATTTTTATTAGCTAAAAGATATTGACTACCTATATTTGAAGTCATTATAATTATTGTATTTTTAAAATCTACAGTTTTTCCTTTATTATCTGTAAGCCTTCCATCATCTAATATTTGAAGGAACAAATTAAATACATCACCGTGTGCCTTTTCTATTTCATCAAATAATACTACTGAATAAGGATTTCTTCTAACAGCTTCTGTTAATTGACCTCCTTCTTCATATCCTACATATCCTGGAGGAGGACCTATAAGTCTTGATACTGCATGTTTTTCCATATATTCTGACATATCAATTCTTATAATATTATCTTCACTATCAAATAAATTTCTAGCTAAAGTTTTAGCTAGTTCTGTTTTACCAACTCCTGTTGGTCCTAAAAATATGAATGAACCAATTGGTTTATTTATATCTTTAAGCCCTGCTCTTGCTCTTATTACAGCATTTGCAACAGCAGTAGTAGCCTCTTCTTGACCAATTACTCTTTCTCTTAATTCACTTTCTAATCTTAAAAGCTTTTGTTTTTCACCTTCCATTAATCTACTTACAGGAACACCTGTCCACTTAGAAACTACTTCTGAAATCTCTGTTTCTGTAACTTCTTCTTTTAATAAAGCACCCTCATAATTTTCATTCATTTCATCTTCTTTTAATTTTATTTGTGCTTCTAATTGAGGTATTTTCCCATAAGTAAGTTCTGCTACTTTATTTAAATCATAATCTCTTTGATATCTTTCAACCTCACCTCTAGCATCATCTAATTGTCTTTTTAAATCTCTTATTTCAAGTATATGACCTTTTTCTTTTTCATACTTAGCAGTCATTTCATCATTTTTCTCTTTAAGTTCTGCTAATTCTTTTTCTAAATATTCTAGTCTTACTTTTGAAGCATCATCCTTTTCTTTTGATAAAGCTTCTTTTTCAGTTTCAAGCATTAATAATTTTCTTCTTATAACATCAAGTTCTGTTGGAAGTGAGTCAATTTCACTTCTAATCATAGCACCTGCTTCATCTATTAAGTCAATTGCTTTATCTGGAAGGTATCTATCTTGAATATATCTATCTGATAATTTTGCAGCTGCAACTATTGCTGAATCATGAATTCTTATTCCGTGATGAATTTCAAATCTCTCTTTTAATCCTCTTAAAATAGAAATTGTATCTTCCACTGTTGGTTCATTAACAATAACTGGCTGGAATCTTCTTTCAAGTGCTTTATCTTTTTCAATATATTGTCTATATTCATCAAAAGTTGTAGCTCCTATACAATGTAATTCACCTCTTGCAAGCAATGGTTTAATTAAGTTACCTGCATCCATAGCTCCATCTGTTTTTCCAGCTCCAACTATAGTATGAATTTCATCTATAAATAATATAATTCTACCTTCAGAACTTTGAACTTCTTTTAAAACAGCTTTTAATCTCTCTTCAAATTCTCCTCTATATTTAGCACCAGCAATTAAAGCTCCCATGTCTAAAGAAAATATTATTTTATCTTTTAATCCCTCTGGAACATCACCTTTTATAATTCTATCTGCTAAACCTTCTACAATTGCTGTTTTACCAACTCCAGGTTCTCCAATTAATACTGGATTGTTTTTAGTTCTTCTTGAAAGAATTCTTATACTTCTTCTAATTTCTTCATCTCTTCCTATTACAGGATCTAACTTATGTTTTTTAGCTAAATCAGTTAAATTTGTTCCATATTTAGCTAAAGCATCATATGTACCTTCTGGATCTTGAGTATCAACTTTTTGACTTCCTCTTACTTGTGATAAAACTTTTAAAAAATCAGTTTTATTTATGTTAAATTTATTTAATATGTTACCTACAAGACCATTTTTATCTATATCCATAATAGCTAACATTACGTGCTCTACACTAATATAAGAATCTTTGAATTCTTTTGAAATTTGTTCTGCTTTAACAAGTACCTCATTGATTCTTCTTGTTGCTGTTACCCCAGATGATTGAGCTGCTTCCCCTAACACTTTTGGCATCTTTTCCATCTGATTTTGCAAATCATTTCTAAGAGATTTTAAATTAACTCCCATTTTTTCAAATATATTAGGAATTAAACCATCCTCTTGTTGAACTAATGCTGCAAACAGATGAATTACATCCACTTGTTGATTATTATATTTTACTGCTTCTGAATAAGCATCATTCAAACTTTGTTGTACTCTAACTGTCATTTTATCTGCATTCATAATTCATCCTCCTCATGCATTAATAACTAATTTCTTGATATATATACTAATACTAAGGTCAAATAAAGTCAAAGTCTATTTAAAGTGATTTAGCCCAAATATTTCTATTTTATATTGATTACAATAAGTTGTTATTATTTTAATTAATTGTTATTATTAATATACATTTATTAGTGAAAGGAGGACTAATTTTTGGAACTTCAAGTTTTTAATTTTACAAATAATACTTTAGATGAGCTAAAAAAAATCAGACCTGAACTTATAAAATGTTCAGATATGCTTGATGATTTCTTTTTTAATTTATTAGATCACTCTTGTGATGGCTTTTTTAATATATCTACAAGAGTAAAGTCTGCTTCTAGTTTAAAAGAAAAAATTATTAGACATAATTATTACATTAAATATCATACTCCTACAGAGCTATTAAATAATTTATCAGATTTAATAGGAATTAGAGTGGAATGTAGATTTATCGAAGATGAAAAACGTTTATTCGATTTTATAAAGTCAACCTTTAATCTTATAAGTGAAGATGGTTTTAGTTTTTCTAATAATGCTCTTAATATATTTTTAAATTTAAAAGAAAACCAACCTTTAAAACAAAAAAATGGATTTAAATTATTTAGAATTGATGGATATATTCTTTTTGAAGATTGGAAATTTAATTTTGAATTGCAAATAAAATCTATGGTAAATACTTTTTGGGGTGAAATAGAACATAAAATAATATATAAAAATTATAATATGCTTTTAGGAGATGAGTTCTATAAAAATATACTTAACTCTATAAAGAGTAATTTATGTTTAATAGATAATCAATTATTAACCATATTTAATCATATAAATTCTAATAATATTAATTTGGTTGAAAAAGGATATCGTAAAGAAGGTATAGAAATGCTTTTATCAAAAATGATTTTTGATATATATTCCTATAAAGTTAAACAAGAATTAGGCGTATCTATTGACTTTAGAAATGCTTGCGATATTATAATAGATTACATAATAAGTAAAAATAACTGCAATACTGGAGAAGATTATTATAGAACTTTTATAAATACTTCTATAAGATTAAAAGAGATTTTTGAAAATCCTATATCATTTAAAGACAAGCTATATATAGAAGATTATTTAGATTTTTCTTCTGACTTTTCACAACAATTAGGAAAAACCCTAGCTTATGCTATGAATCATGATTTTCATTGGAATTTATTTTTTAAAATTTTATTTGAAATAGAACCTGGAAATAATTGTGAAGATTTTACAAGCTTTATAAAATATTTAGAAACTATTTTTTCAAATAGAGATAGCTACTTTAATTC
>NZ_WHJC01000039.1 GCF_009295725.1 Clostridium tarantellae | reverse complement strand
AATACCATTAGATCAGTCTAATACCTTAAAAATTTTAAGTCAACAGTTTACAGAAAAATTTAATATTTTTATTAAGAATATATCATTAAAAATTTTTGATACTTTAATAGATTTAGGAGAAAATATTATTGCTTTAGCGGTTGTTCCAGTATTAACTTATTATTTTCTTGCATATAGTGATATGTTATGTAATAGAATTGCATATTTAATACCAGTAGGAAAAAGAGCTATTATAAGAAAAATAGGTAAAAATATTGATAAGATTTTAGGAAAATATATTTTAGGTCAATTGATTTTAAGTGTAATTGTTGGAGTAATGACTTTTATAGCTATGGTTTTATTAAAAATAAAATTTCCTTTATTAGTTTCTATATTTAATGCCTTATTAAATATAATACCTTATTTTGGAGCAATATTAGGAATGATTCCAGCAATATTAGTAGCAATTATGGATGGATCTATGAAAGTAGTGTGGGTAATAATAGCGTTTATAATAATACAGCAAATAGAAGGTAATATAATATCACCACAAATAACAGCTAGTAGTATAAATATGCACCCGTTAGCTATTCTTATTTTACTCTTAATAGGAGATAAATTAGGAGGGCTTTTAGGAATGATTTTAATTATTCCAATAGCTGTTGTAATTAAAGTGATTTATGAAGATTTAGATTATTATTTGTTTTAGCATTACATAAATGAATATTGACATCATAAGATTTTTTGAATATAATTTGCCTATAAAATATTAATAGAAGCAATGATAAGAATTAGTAAATAAATTATTTCTATGCAGAGAGGAAGTGTTTGGTGTAAACTTCTTAGAAATATTATTGAAGCTATCTTTGAGCTATACTTATTAAGTGATGTATTTATATACATAATTAGGGTGGTACCGCGGAAATAAAAGCTTTCGTCCCTTTCATTGGGAATGATGGCTTTTTTTATTTGATAAAATAGTAATAATTGGAGGATTGGTTTATGAAATTCATGGGAGCAAATGAATTAAGAAATAGTTATCTTAAGTTTTTTGAAAGTAAAGGGCATTTAATAATGGATTCAGCATCATTAGTACCTAAAAATGATAAGAGTTTACTGTTAATAAATGCAGGTATGGCACCATTAAAGCCATATTTTACAGGAGTAGAACAACCACCTAAAAAGAGAGTTACTACATGTCAAAAGTGTATTAGAACTGGTGATATAGAGAATGTAGGTAAAACATCTAGACATGGAACTTTCTTTGAAATGTTAGGAAATTTTTCCTTTGGAGATTATTTTAAAGGTGAAGTTATTCCATGGGCTTGGGAATTTATTACGGAAGTTTTACAGATTCCAAAGGATAAGCTATATGTAACTATATACTTAGAGGATGATGAAGCTTTTGAAATATGGAAAGAAAAAACAGATGTTGATACATCAAGAATTTTTAGATTAGGAAAAGAGGATAACTTTTGGGAAATAGGAGTTGGTCCTTGTGGTCCTTGTACAGAAATTCATTATGATAGAGGAGAAGGTAAAGTTGAAACAGTAGAAGAATTTTTAAAAGCTGCTGATGAAGATAGAATAGTAGAATTTTGGAATTTAGTATTTACTCAATTTGATAGAGATGAAGAAGGAAATTATAATAAATTAGCACATCCTAATATAGATACAGGTATGGGCTTAGAAAGAATTGCTACAATAATGCAAGGGGTAGATAATATATTTGAAATAGATACAGTAAAAAATATATTAAATAAAGCTTGTAAATTAACTAATACTAAATATGGTGAGGATTCTTCAAAAGATGTATCTTTAAGAATAATAACTGATCATGGCAAAAGTGTAACACTTCTTATTTGTGATGGAGTACAACCATCTAATGAAGGAAGAGGTTATGTTTTAAGAAGATTACTAAGAAGAGCAGCAAGACATGGAAGATTATTAGGTGCTAATGGAATATTTTTAAATGAAATGGTGGATACTGTTGTTGAAAATTATGGAGAAGCCTATCCGGAGTTAAAAGAGAAATCAGATTATATTAAAAAAATAATTAAATTAGAAGAAGAAAGATTTAATGAAACAATAGACTCAGGAATGGAAATATTAAAAGGGTATATAGATGAAATGGTTGAAAAGAAGGAAGAAATTCTTTCAGGAGAAAAAGCATTTAAATTATATGATACTTATGGATTTCCGTTAGAACTTACAGAAGAAATATTAGAAGAGAAAAATCTTAAAGTTGATTTAAATGGTTTTAATAAAGAGATGAAAGAACAAAGAGAACGAGCTAGAAATGCTAGGGGTGAAAGTAGCTATATGGGTAGTGATGAAAGCTCTGTTAATAAAATAGATGCTAATATAGTTACTACATTTGATGGATATGGAAAAACTTCATTAGAGTCAAAAATAATTGTTTTAGGAACAAATGAAGAATTTAAATATAATCTTTTAAAAGATGAAGAAGGATTTATAGTAACAGAAACAACTCCTTTCTATGCAGAAATGGGTGGTCAAGTTGGAGATAAAGGAGAAATTATAACGTCAACTGGTAAGGCTATAGTTATAGACTGTAAGAAAAATGTTGGTGGAAAATTTGTTCATTATGTTAAGGTTGTTGAAGGAGCTATAAATGTTAATTCAGAAGCTAATCTTTTAGTTGATAGTATAAGAAGAAATAATATCTGTAAAAATCATACAGCTACTCATATGTTACATGAAGCTTTAAGAGAAGTTCTTGGAGAACATGTAAATCAATCAGGTTCATATGTGGGAGCAGATAGATTAAGATTTGATTTTACTCATTTTGCTGCATTAACTGAAGAAGAATTAAAGAAGGTAGAAATGATAGTAAATGAAAAGATAATGAACGTTTCTTCAGTTATTACAGAAGAAATGACTATACAAGATGCTAAAAATAGTGGTGCGACTTGTTTATTTGATGATAAATATTCAGAGCTTGTAAGAGTTGTATCTGTTGGAGATTTTTCAAAAGAGTTATGTGGAGGAACTCATGTAGTTAATTCGGGAGAAATTGGAATATTTAAAATTATTTCAGAATCAGGAGTTGCTGCTGGTATAAGAAGAATAGAAGCTGTTACTGGTATGAGTGCTTTATTATTTATAGATCAAAAAAATGAAGTTTTAAAAGAAGTAGCTACATTATTAAAATGTAATGAGAAAGAAGTAGTTAAGAAAATAAGTGCTCAAACTCATGAGATAAAAGAAAAAGATAAGGAAATTTCAGAATTAAAGGCTAAATTAGTTAAAGGTGCTGAAAATGATATATTAAAAGATGCTGTAGAAGTTAATGGAGTTAAAGTAGTTACAGCATCATTAAAAGATATTGATGGAAATTCATTAAGAGATTTAGCTGATAAAGTTAGAAATAAATTAAACCTAGGAGTAGTAGTTCTTGCAAGTGAAGCTTCTGGAAAAGTTAATTTAGTAGCAATGGCAACTAAAAATTCATTAGAAAAAGGAATTCACTGTGGAAAAATAATAAAAGAAATAGCAGCTGTTGTTGGTGGCGGTGGTGGAGGAAGACCGGATATGGCTCAAGCTGGCGGTAAGAATCCTCAGAATATAGATAAAGCGTTAGAAAAAGCAATTCAGGTTGTAGAAATACTTGTAAAATAGTATACTTTTTTATAAATATAGTTTATAATGAAAACATAATTCTAAATAGTAAATGCATAAAATAAAATAAAATAGATAATACTAAGTATAGAAATATGCACTATATTTATTGTAAGGGGGTGAAGCTACCTAAAGGTAGTAAACGCTATGGGTAATAATTTAGAATATACAATGCAATTTGATTTTAACAAAAACAGAGAGGACTTAACAAAGTCCATATTGACTGATGTATATAATTCTTTAAAAGAAAAAGGTTACAACCCTGTTAATCAGTTAGTTGGCTATTTAATATCAGGTGACCCTACTTACATTACTAATTATAACGGGGCAAGAGCTTTGGTAAGAAAACTTGAAAGAGATGAAATTCTTGAAGAGGTTATAAAATCTTATCTAGAGATAAAATAAAGAGTGCCCGCAAGGGTACTCTTTAAAATTATATAAGGAGTTTTATATGCGAATCTTAGGTTTAGATATTGGACAAAAAACAATAGGAGTAGCAGTAAGTGATCCATTAGGTTGGACAGCACAAGGCATAACCACTATAAAAAGAAAAAATTTTACTTCTGATATAGCAGAAGTAAAAAAGATATATGATGAGTATGGAGTAGAAACTATAGTTGCAGGTATGCCTAAAAATATGAACGGTACTATAGGACCATCAGGAGAGATGGTTAAAGAGTTTTGTGAAAGAATGAGTAATGCTTTTGAGCCCAAAATTGAATTTTGGGATGAAAGATTAACAACAGTAGCAGCACATAGAGCTATGCTTGAAGCAGACCTTTCTAGAGCAAAAAGAAAAAAAATTGTTGATAAGATAGCGGCTACATATATATTACAAGGATATTTAGATAGAATATCAAAATAAATTTAAGGAGAGAACGAAATGAACGATGATTTAAAAAACATAGTTTTAATGGATGAAGAAGGTGTTGAAACAGAGTTTACAGTAGTAACAAAGTTAGACATGGAAGAAAATGAATATTTTTTACTTTCACCAATTGGTGAAGATGATGTAGTAATAGCAATGAAGGTAGTAGTAGATGAGGATGGTAACGAAATATTAGCTCCTGTTGAGAGTGATTTTGAATTAGAAATGATAGAGGAAGCTTACGCGACATTATTCGCTGAGGAAGAGTAGAAGCGAGGTTTTTTATATGTCAAAATTAACTTCAACAGAAATTGAAAAATTAAAAGAAGATTTAAAGAAAAAAGGATATAAGTTAACCCCTCAAAGAAGAGCTATTGTAGATGTTATTATTGAGAATGAAGGAAATCATTTAACAGCAGAAGAAATATATGATGAAGTAAAAGTTGCATGTCCTGAAATAGGATTAGCAACAGTATATAGAACAATAATTCTATTAGAAGATATGGGTGTTATTTATAAATTAGATTTAAATGATGGTTGTAGTAGATATGAGTTAGCACATGATCATGAAACACATAGACATCATCATTTAGTTTGTAATGAATGTGGTAAAGTATTTGAAGTAGAAGATGATTTACTTGAAGAATTAGAAGAATCTATTGAAAGTAAATATGGTTTTAAAATACTAGATCATTCAGTTAAATTTTTTGGGTTATGTAAACAATGTAAAGATAAATAAAGCTCTCTAAACATAAAAGAGAGAACTTTGTTATATACAGTAATAATGAGAAGATAAAAGGAGGGGAAATATGAAACGCGAAAAACTAAAGGTTAAAATTATACCTTTAGGTGGGCTAAATGAGATTGGCAAAAATCTAACTGCAATAGAATTTAAAGATGAAATAGTAGTAATAGATTGTGGTCTTAAGTTTCCAGATGAAGATATGTTCGGAATAGATATAGTAATACCAGATATATCATATCTTGTAAAAAATGCTCATAAGGTTAAAGGAATATTTTTAACTCATGGTCATGAGGATCATATTGGTGCATTGCCATATGTTTTAAAACAGTTGAATGTACCTGTTTATGGAACTAAGCTTACTTTAGGTATAGTTGAAACTAAATTAAAAGAACATGGCTTATTAAGTACTACAGAGCTTATAAGAGTTAAGCCAAGAGATGTTATAAAATTAAATAGCATGTCTGTAGAATTTATTAAAACTAATCATAGCATAGCTGATTCAGTAGCTATAGCTATTCACACTCCATTAGGAGCAATTCTTCATACTGGTGATTTTAAGGTGGACTATACACCTATAGATGGAGAAGTAATGGATTTCGCTAGATTTGCAGAACTAGGAAAAAAAGGTGTGCTTGTAATGATGGCGGATTCTACAAATGTAGAAAGACCTGGATATACTATGTCAGAAAGAACTGTTGGAGAAAGTTTTAAAAGAATATTTGGAAAAGCTAAAGGAAGAGTTATAGTTGCTACTTTTGCATCAAATATTCATAGAATTCAGCAGATTGTTGAAGCGGCAGAACAATATGGTAGAAAAATTGCTGTTTCAGGAAGAAGTATGGAGAATATAGTACAGGTTGCTATAGAACTTGGATATTTAAATATAGAAAAAGATAGTTTAATTAGTATTGATAATATAAATAAATATCCTAATGATAAAATAGCAGTTATAACTACAGGTAGCCAAGGAGAGCCTATGTCAGCTTTAGCTAGAATGGCGGCATCAGAACATAAAAAGCTTAATGTTTTAGAAGGAGATACTGTAATAATATCTGCTACGCCTATACCAGGAAATGAAAAGTTGGTTTCTAAGGTAATAAATCAACTATTTAAAAAGGGCGCAGAAGTTATATATGAATCTTTAGCAGAGGTACATGTATCAGGTCATGCATGCCAAGAAGAACTTAAGCTTATGCAATCATTAGTAAAGCCAAGATTTTTCATACCAGTTCATGGAGAATACAGACATTTAAAGCAACATGGAGAATTAGCTGCTAAGTTAGGATTATCTGAAAAGAATTTTTTAATAGTAGATAATGGAGATGTAGTAGAAATTACTAGAGATTCTATTAGAAAAAATGGAACTGTTCCATGTGGCCATGTATTTGTTGATGGATTAGGTGTAGGTGATGTTGGAAATATTGTTTTAAGAGATAGAAAACATTTATCTCAAGATGGTATTTTAACAGTTGTAGTTACAATAGATAAAGAAACTTCATCAGTTGTGGCTGGTCCTGATATAATATCAAGAGGATTTGTTTATGTTAGAGAATCTGAAGATCTTATGGATGAGGCTAAGGACATTGTAAGAAATGTTCTTAAAGAATGTGAAGCTAAAGGAATAACCGATTGGGCTACTATGAAAGCTAATATAAGAGATGGATTAAGATTATATTTATATGAAAAAACAAAGAGAAAACCAATGATACTTCCTATAATAATGGAAGTTTAGAGGAAATATATATAATTATTAATAATATGTTACAAGGTATTATTATTGACTTTTTTTAATTTAAACAGTAGAATTAAATATTGAAAAGTAAAATTGGGTACTTTATAAGTATCCAATTTTTTATGCATACGTATTTGGAGGATTAAATATGAGTAATAAATTTATAAGAAGCGATATTAGAAACATAGCTATAATAGCACACGTTGACCATGGTAAAACTACTTTGGTTGATGCTTTATTAAGACAAAGCAATATATTTAGATCAAATGAAAAAGTTGAAGAAAGAGTTATGGATTCTAATGATTTAGAAAAAGAAAGAGGAATAACTATACTTTCAAAGAATACTGCTGTTCACTATAATGACATCAAAATCAACATAATAGATACACCAGGTCATGCTGACTTTGGAGGCGAAGTTGAGCGTGTTCTTAAAATGGTTGATAGTGTTTTATTAGTAGTAGATTCATATGAGGGTCCTATGCCTCAGACAAAATTCGTTTTAAGAAAGGCATTAGAGCTAGGATTAAAACCAATAGTTGTTATAAATAAAATAGATAAACCAAATGCTAGACCGGAAGAAGTAATTGATGAAGTATTTGACTTATTTTTAGAATTAGGAGCTACAGATGAGCAATTAGACTTTCCTATTGTTTATGCATCAGCAAGAGCAGGTGTGGCTACTAATGATTTAGAAAATCCAAAAGACAATATGAAGGATTTATTTGATACTATAATAGATCATGTAGAACCACCAAAAGGTTCAATAGAAGATTCTTTACAAATGCTAGTTACTACACTAGATACAACTGAATATGTAGGAAAAATTTGCATAGGTAAAATAGTTAGAGGAATTGCTAAGAAAAATCAACAAGCTGCTGTAGTAAGACAAGATGGAAAAATAGATAATTTTAAAATTTCAGGAGTTTATACATATAATGGTTTAAAAAGAGAAGAAGTTGAAGAAGCATCTTTAGGAGATATTATTGCAATAAGTGGTATATCAGATGCAAATATTGGAGAAACTATAACTGATGCTCAAAATCCAGAAGCACTACCATTTGTTAAAATAGACGAGCCTACTCTTAATATGAACTTTATGGTAAATGATTCACCTTTTGCTGGTAAAGAGGGAGATTTTGTTACTTCAAGACATTTAAGAGATAGATTAATGAAAGAGTTAGAAACAAATGTAAGTTTAAAAGTAAATGAAATAACACCAGATTGTTTTGAAGTAAGTGGAAGAGGAGAATTACATCTTTCAATTCTTATAGAAACAATGAGAAGAGAAGGGTATGAATTCCAAGTATCAAAACCAAATGTTATTTTTAGAAAAGAAGAAGATGGAACATATGAACCTATGGAATATTTAACTATAGATGTTCCAGAAGAGTTTATGGGACCAGTTATGGAGAAGTTAGGACCTAGAAAAGCAGAAATGGTTAATATGACATCAGCTGTTAATGGATATACTAGATTAGAGTTTAAGATTCCTGCAAGAGGATTAATTGGTTTTAGAAATGAATTTATGACAGATACAAAAGGTAATGGAATAATGAATCATATATTTGATGGATATGAAAAATACAAAGGAGAAATTCCAGGAAGAAGTAGAGGGTCTTTAGTTGTATTTGAATCAGGTGAAGCTGTAACTTATGGACTATTTAATGCTCAGGAAAGAGGAACATTATTTATAACTCCAGGAACGGATGTTTATTCAGGAATGATTTGTGGTGTTTGTTCAAGAGCAGATGATATAGAAGTAAATGTATGTAAGAAAAAGCAATTAACAAATACTAGATCATCAGGAGCTGATGATGCACTAAAATTATCACCAGTAACTCCATTAACTTTAGAGCAAAGCTTAGAATTTATAAATAATGATGAGTTAGTTGAAGTTACTCCAATTAACATAAGAATGAGAAAAAGATTACTAGATAGCACTGAAAGAAAGAGAGCTATGAGACAAAAATAATAAAATAGTTTATTATTAAATTTATAAAAATTCTAATAGAGTAGATATATTTATATCTACTCTATATAAGGAGGTTTTCCAATGAAAAAGAAAGGAAAGTCTAAATTATTTATAATATTAGCTATTTTTATAATCTTAATATTAGCAAACTTAATAGTTTTTACAGTTAAATATACATCTAATGAAAAAAAGCCTTTAGAGATTAGTAAAAATGAAGTAAATGTTACTGTTAATAAGGGTGAATCATTATATGGAATATTTGAAAGATTAAATAATGAAGGAATACTAAAGAGTTCATTTTTCTCTAAAATATATGCAAATTTTAATGGTGTTAAAGGTGGTATACAACCAGGTGAATATTCTTTTAAACAAGATACTTCTTTAAAGGAATTTATAGAAATTTTACAAACTGGAAAAGTTATATCAACCAAAATAACATTTCCTGAAGGATATACAATTGATGATATAGCTAAGAAATTAGACGAGAGTGGATTAGCTACGAAAGTAGAGTTTTTAGAAGCTGTAAAAACGTATCCTCTACCTTCTTATGTAAAGCCAAATGAAAATGAAAGATATGCATTAGAGGGATTTTTATTTCCAGATACATATAATTTTTCTCCTAAAATTACTAGCAATGAAATAATAGAAACTATGCTTTCAAGATTTGAAGAAGTTATGAAGGAAATAGAAAAAGAAACTGGTAAAACTATATCAGAAGAAGAATATGAAAAATATGTTACAATAGCATCAATGATAGAGAAAGAAGCTAGAATAGATAATGAAAGAAGTAAAATAGCTTCTGTTATTTATAATAGATTAAATAAAGATATGAATCTTCAAATAGATGCAACTGTTTTGTATGCATTAGGCAAACATAAAGAAGTAGTTTTATATAAGGATTTAAAAATAAATTCTCCTTACAATACATATAAAATTAAAGGATTACCAGCAGGGCCCATATGCAATCCAGGAAAGCCATCTTTATTAGCAGCTATTAATCCAGAACAAACAGAATATTTATTTTATGTTTATTCATCTATAGAAAATAAACATGTATTTTCTAAAACATATGAGGAACATAAAAAAATATCAAAAGATTTAGGATATTAAATTAGGAGGTATATATGAGTGGAGTAACCTTTGATTATATGGAACAATATTTAAGAGGATTAATACCTGAAAGTGAAGGAGAATTAAAAGAATTAGAAGAATTTGCAAAAACTAATAAAGTACCTATAATTCAAAAAGAAGGAGCAAAATTTTTAGAATTTATGGTATCTATAAAATCACCTAAGAAAATTTTGGAATTAGGTACTGCTATAGGATATTCAGCAATGATTATGAATAAAGCTAGCTATGGAAAAAGCCATATTTTAACCATAGAAAGAGATGAAACTATGATTAAATATGCAAAAGAAAATATGAAAAAATATAATCTTACAAATAATGTTGAAATTATAAATGGAGATTGTTTAGATATATTAAAAAGTTTAGATGATAAGTTTGATTTAATATTTATGGATGCTGGAAAAGGACATTATAATCATTTTTTACCAGAGTGTTTAAGACTTTTAAATGAAGATGGAATAATTATAGCAGATAATGTTTTATTTAGAGGAATGGTTGCTTGTGATGATTTAGTTAAGAGAAGAAAAATAACTATTGTTAAAAGAATGAGAACATATTTAGATATGGTATCTAAAGATAAAAATTTAATAACAACAGTTATTCCTATAGGCGATGGAATTGCTATGACTAAAAGGAGGTAAAAGTTATGAGAAAACCAGAAATACTTGCACCAGCAGGAAATTTAGAAAAATTAAAGATTGCTATAAATTTTGGTGCAGATGCAGTATACATAGGTGGAAGTAAGTTAAATTTAAGAGCCTTTTCGGATAATTTTACCAATGAAGAAATTGCTGAAGGTGTTAAGTATTGTCATGATAGAGGTAAAAAGGTTTATGTTACAATGAATGTTTTTCCACGTAATTATGATTTAACAGGTCTTGAAGAATATATTAAAGAATTAGTAGCTTTAAATATTGATGCTATAATAGTATCAGATCCATCAATTATTGTTGTAGCTAAAGAAGTTGCTCCAAATTTAGAAATACATCTTAGTACTCAAGCTAACACTGTAAATTGGAAAGCAGCTAAGTTTTGGTATGAACAAGGAGTTCAAAGAGTTGTTTTAGCTAGAGAACTTACTTTTAATGAAATCCATACTATACGTGAAAACTTACCAGATGATTGTGAATTAGAAGCTTTTGTACATGGTTCTATGTGTATTTCGTATTCAGGTAGATGTTTAATATCTAACTATATGCTAGGTAGAGATCCAAATAAAGGACTTTGTGCTAATGCTTGTAGATTTAAATATTCTTTAGTTGAAGAAACTAGACCTAATGAATACTATCCAGTTATAGAAGATGATAAAGGTACATATATAATGAATTCTAAAGATTTATGTATGATACATCACATACCTGAAATGGTTAAAAGTGGAGTATATTCATTTAAAATAGAAGGTAGAATGAAAAGTGAATTTTATGTAGCTTCAGTAGTAAAATCATATAGAGAAGCTTTAGATAGTTATTGGCAAGATCCAGATAACTATAAATTTAAGCAAGAATGGATGGATAATTTACTAAAGGTTAGTCATAGACCATATCATACAGGATTCTTTTTTGGAAAATCAGGAGAGCAAAATTATGAACAATCATCATATATTAGAGATTATGATATAGTTGGATATGTTCAAGATTATGATCACGAAACTAAAACTGCTATTATAATGCAAAAAAATAGAATTTTTGAAGATGATGAAGTTGAAGTCTTAAGAGCTAATACTAAGAATTTTAATATTAAACTTAAAGATATGTATGATATTGAAAAGAATAAAAATATAGATGTTGCTAATAGAGCACAAATGATTTTTTCTATTAAAGTAGATACGCCTTTAAAAGCAAAGGATATGTTGATAAAAGCTAAAAAGTGTTAAATCTTAAAGATTAATAGGGAGGCAAACAAATGAAGAGACCAATTTTAATAGGTATAACTGGAGGAACAGGTTCAGGAAAAAGTACTATTGCAAGAGAAATATATAATCAGTTTGGAACGGATTGTATTGCAATGATAGAACAAGATTCTTATTATAAAGATCAAAGTCATTTATCAATGGAAGAAAGAGTTAAAACAAACTATGATCATCCACATGCATTTGATAATGATTTATTAGTTTCTCATTTAGAAGAATTACTTAATGGAGAAAAAATTCAAAAGCCTAAGTATGATTTTGCTATACATAATAGAGTTGAGGAAACAACAACAGTAGAACCAAGAGAAATAATAATAGTTGAAGGTATATTAACATTAGAAGATCCTAGAATAAGAGAGCTTTTAGATATAAAAATATATGTAGATACTGATGCAGATGTAAGAATAATAAGAAGAATGGTTAGAGATATTAATGAAAGAGGAAGAACTTTAGATTCAGTAATAAATCAATATTTGAGTGTTGTTAAACCAATGCATAATCAATTTACTGAGCCAACTAAAAGACATGCTGATATAATAATACCAGAAGGTGGTCAAAATAAAGTTGCTATAGATATAATTGTTGCTAAAATAAAACAAATAATAGAGAAATAGTGAATAAAACACCCTTAATTCGGCTAAAATTTAGCCAAAAGGGGTGTTTTTTTATGTTTGGAATTAAAAAATATGATGTAAATAAAAAGTCTAAAATATTAGGAATAATTTTTTGTATATTATTTTTATTTTTAAGTATTAGACTTTTTATAATACAAAAAAAATATGGAATTAATATGGCCAATAACTCCATGGGTAATAATATACAAAAAGAAAATATTGCTGAGTTAAATTATTTACTTTTAGATAAAGATGGTGATAGTTTATGGGGGTTTGACCAAAAATATAAAATAGTAATTGATTGTAAAGCTTTTAGGTTAAACAATACAGATCAAAACTTACAAAATATAATTGCTTTTAATTATATAATGAAAGAGGAAGATAGAAATTTTTCTTTTGATGAAATAATAAAGATAAAGGGTAAAAAATATTATGATGTATCTAAAGATACTTATGATAAAGTAAGTAAATTAGAAGATATAAGAGGAGTATATTATTACGAATATAGTGAACAAGAAAAACAAGAAGCATGGAAAATAGAAAATATTTTAACTAATGTTAAAGCTTTTAATCCATATAGTAATGAAGATAATACATCTAAAGGTGAAGCATCTTTAGAAATGTATATAAAAAAAGAATTAGATAAAAATGATGATTTTAAAAAAGTATTTGAAAAAGATTTAGATGGAAAATATAGCGAAGGAGAAATAGAAGTTAATAAAGAAAATTTAAATGTAAAATTGACTTTAGACAAAGAGCTTCAAGAAAAGATTAGAGTTATTTTAAATGATGAAAAATATAATGAGTATAAAAATATTGGAGCTGTTTTAATAGAAGGAGATACAGGAAAAATATTATCATTAGCGCAAAAAGATGAAAGTCAAGCTAATATTGTAATTGGAAGTGGAGGAATTAATGGGTATGAACCAGGATCTATTTTTAAAATTCTTACTTTAGAAGCTGCTATGGAATATCATAATATTAAATTAAAAGATAAATTTAATTGTAGTGGTATGATATGTAGTGAAGAAAAAGTTCATGGACAAATTACAGTAGAAGAAGCTTTTAAAGTATCATGTAATGATGTTTTTGCACTTTTAGGTGCACAAGTTACGGAAAGTGAATTAATTGAGTTTGCAAAAAAACAGGGATTATTTAGTGTGGTTTTAGGTTTAGATAAAAAAACAGGTATGGAAGCTAAGGGACTTTTACCAGAAAAGGAAGCAGGAGTTGGATTATTATCAGTAGGTCAATCTATTCAAGCTACATTAATTCAAATGGCAGGTATAATTTCTCCCATAATCAATGAAGGTATGTATATAAAACCTTATTTAGTAGATTCTTTTGAAAATATAGAAGGTGAAACAGTAAAAAAAGCAAAAACAGTAAATGAAAAAGTAATTTCTTCACATGTGGCTGATTCTATGAAGTATATTATGAATAGAACTGTAGCTAATGGAACAGCTTCTATAAGTAAAATTGAAGGATTAGAAGTAGGAGCTAAAACAGGTACATCAGAATCAGGTGAAAACTTTCATGGCTGGTTTGTAGGATATTTTAAATATAAAGAAAAATATTATACTTTAGGAGTTTTTGTTCCTAATATAGGTGAAGAAAATTCTAAAGGAGAAAAAACAGGGGGAGGAAATACCGCAGGACCTATTTTTAAAGATATTATTTTAGAATTTATAAAAAAATAAAATATATAAGTAAATTTTTTTGTTATTAATCATATTATATTAATAAGCACTATTAGGAGGCACAGCATTGTTTATCTTGCAATACTTATTAGATATAATAGGTGGAAAAATTTTCTTATGTGGATATGTTACTGGAAATACTACATTTCCTCAACCTCTTAGTGAAAATGAAGAGGAATTTTACTTAAAACGTTTTAAGGATGGGGATCTAAAAGCAAAGAGTATTTTAATAGAAAGAAACTTAAGATTAGTAGCGCATATAGTAAAGAAATATTCTTTTCCTAATAAGGATGTAGATGATTTAATATCTATAGGAACTGTTGGGTTAATAAAAGCTATAGATTCTTTTGATTCTTCAAAAGGTACTAGGCTAGCTACGTATGCAGCGAGATGCATAGAAAATGAAATTCTTATGCTTTTTAGAAATAATAAAAAAACTAAGGGTGAAGTTTATTTGCAAGATCCTATAGGAACTGATAAAGAAGGAAATGAAATTTGCTTAATAGACGTTTTAAGTAGTGACAATGATTCAGTTTTAGATACTGTTGAAAATAATTTGCAAATAAAGTATTTATATACTAAAATGAATTCTATATTAAACATGAGAGAAAGAACAATTTTAGAAATGAGATATGGATTAATTGATGGAAATAATAAAACACAAAGAGAAATTGCCATGATGCTTGGTATATCTAGATCATATGTTTCAAGAATTGAAAAAAAAGCTTTGAAAAAATTATCTAAAGAGTTCAATTTAAATGCTAATACTTAGTAATGCTGATAAATTTAAAATAATCATTTTATAAATTTATAGCATTAAATTTACTTATAGTTTATAATTGTACTTATAGCAGAAAAATTTTAAAATAATATTTTAAAACATTATGCTTGCTCATTTATTATTTTAAAATAAATGAGCAAGTTTTAATGAGTTAAAATTTACTGGTTTATAAGGGAGGAAGTTATGCAGAAATTAAATGAGCTTTTAGAAATAACTATAACAGAAGGAGCATCAGACCTTCATTTAACAGTAGGAATACCTCCGGTTATAAGAGTTAATAATAGATTAGTTAAATTAAAAGATAAAAAACTAACGCCTGCTGATACAGAAGAGTTTGCAAAAGAAATTTTAGGAGATTTTTATGGACAATATGATTCTATTGGAGAATTCGATACTTCATATTCAGTTCAAGGATTAGGTAGATTTAGAGTTAATGTATTTAAACAAAGAAATAGTACAGCTTTAGCTATTAGAGTTATAGCTTTAAAAATTCCTACATTAGATGATTTGAATTATCCTAAAATATTTAAGGATATATGTGCCAAAAAGAGAGGATTAGTATTAGTAACAGGTCCAACTGGTAGTGGTAAAAGTACAACTTTAGCTTCTATGATAAATGAAATAAATCATACAAGAGAAGCACATGTTGTTACATTAGAAGATCCTATAGAGTTTTTACATAAACATAATAAAAGTATTGTAAATCAAAGAGAAGTTGGTAAAGATACTATAAGTTATCAAAGAGCATTAAAATCTTTATTAAGAGAAGATCCAGATGTTATTTTAATAGGAGAAATGAGAGACTTAGAAACTATATCTATAGCTTTAACAGCAGCAGAAACAGGGCATTTAGTATTTTCAACAGTTCATACAGTAGGAGCCGCTAAAACTATAGATAGGATAGTTGATGTATTTCCACCACATCAACAACAACAAATTAGAACTCAACTTTCTTCAGTATTAGAAGGAATAATATCACAACAATTAGTACCAACTAAGGATGATAAAAGATGTGCAGCTTTAGAAATTATGATTCCTACTCCCGCTATTAGGAATTTAATTAGAGAAGGAAAAACATATCAAATTGAATCATCTATGCAAACAGGTAGTAAATATGGTATGAAAACAATGGATATGGCATTAGTAGAACTTTATAAAAAAGAAGAAATTTCAGAAGAAACAGCTATTAATAGTGCAGTAGATAGAGAAATAATAAGTAGAATGATTAATTATTAATTATTATATCTTTTGAAAAAGGATTTTAAAAATAAATGTCGAATAAAACATATGCATATTCAGATTTAGATAGGAGGTAAACGTAAGAAAAATGCCAAATTATATAGTGGGTCTAGATATTGGCAGTAGTAGTATAAAAGCTGCTATTTGCACTGAAAATGAGAATGGAGATTTTGAAATACTAGATTATGCCTATGTAAAATCTAAAGGAATTAATAAAGGAAGAATTAGTAATCCAGATGAAGCGTTACTCTCTATTAGAGAATGTATTGATAAATTAAAGATTGCAACAGGAAAAGATATTACTGATATTTATGTAGGAATTTCCAGTGAGTATTGTAAAGTTATAAGTAGCAAAGGACATACATATGTAGATGGTATTGATTCTAAAGTTACCAAACAACATATAGAAAATGCTTACCTAGATGCTAAAGAAATTATTTTAGAAAATGATGAAGAAATAATTGATTGTATAATTGATTATTTTGAAACTGATAATTGGGATTATAAAAATATAAGAAATCCTTTAGGAATACAATGTAGTGTTTTAACTATAAACTTAAATTTGATAATAAGTAAAAAAAATACATTGAATTTTTTTGAAAAAATTATTTCTGGTGCAGGATATAACTTTAAAGGAGTTTGTTTATCTATTGATTGTTTAAAAAATATATTTTTAAGCGAAAAAACTGAAGATAGTAATGTAGCTATAGTTGATATAGGAGCAGAAAAAACAGATATAGCAATATATGAAAAGAACAAGTTGAAAGAATTAGCCTTTATTCCTTTAGGTGGAAGTAATATAACTAAAGACTTAGCTATATGTCTTTCTATAGATACTAATTTAGCAGAAGAAGTTAAAGAATCTTATTCTCATAAGTTTAGCACTCCATCTAATGGAACAATAAAAGTAAATGAATCTACTTTTGATATTTTATTGGTTCATGATATTATAGAAGCTAGATTATTAGAAATAATAGATTATATTAATAAAAATATTATAGATGAAAATTTTTCAAATGATATAGAAAAAGTTATTATAACAGGTGATGGTATTGCTTATTATGAAAATATAGATTATATAATTAAAGAAAAAATAGGCAAGAATGTTAAAGTATTTACTAAAAACCATTTCTCTTTTGAGAAATCTTCCATAATTACACCAATTAGTATTGTTAAAGAGACACATGATAGGTTAAAATTAATATGTGACCAACAAATGCTTTGGAATAAAAGAGTAATTATAGATGAAAATAATAACAAAAGCAAGAATGTTAAAAAAAGAGGGTTTTCTAGAGTAAAAGCATTCTTAGATGAGATTTTTTAAAGGAGGAATTATTTTGTTAGATTTTGATGTTGATATTCATTCATTTACAAATATTAAAGTTATAGGTTGTGGTGGCGGAGGTGGAAACGCCGTTAACAGAATGATACAAGAAGGATTAAGAGATGTAGAATTTATTGCTATAAATACAGATAAGCAAGCATTAATGTTATCTCATGCACCTAATAAAATTCAAATAGGAGACAAGCTTACTAAAGGACTTGGAGCAGGTGCTAATCCTGAAATTGGTAAAAAAGCAGCCGAAGAAAGCAAAGAAGAAATAACAGAAGCAATAAAAGGCGCTGACATGGTATTTATAACTGCTGGAATGGGAGGCGGAACAGGTACAGGTGCTGCGCCAGTAGTTGCAGAAATAGCTAAATCTATGGGAATATTAACAGTGGGTATTGTAACGAAGCCTTTTCCATTTGAGGGTAGAAGAAGAATGACTCATGCAGAGATGGGAATTGAAAATTTAAAGCAAAAAGTGGATACTTTAGTAACAATTCCAAATGAAAGACTTCTTACTATGGTTGATAAAAAAACTACTTTATTAGAGTCTTTCAAGAAGGCTGATGATGTTTTAAGACAAGGTGTTCAAGGTATATCAGATCTTATAACTAATCCAGGTTTAATAAATTTAGATTTTGCTGATGTTAGAGCAGTAATGTTAGATAAAGGCTTAGCTCATATGGGTGTAGGTTATGGTAAAGGAGAGACTAGAGCTCAAGATGCAGCAAGAGAAGCTATTTCATCTCCATTATTAGAAACATCTATAGTAGGAGCTACAGGAGTACTTTTAAATGTAACAGGAGATGCAGAACTTGGACTTTTAGAAATAAATGAAGCTGCAGAAATTGTTCAAGAAGCGGCAGATCCAGATGCTAACATAATATTTGGTACTGTTATTGATGAAAGTTTAAAGGATGAAATAAGAATAACTGTTATTGCTACTGGATTTGAAAAAGATAACAAAAAAAGTACAATTCTTAAAGAAACTGTTGCTGAGAAAAAACAAGAAGTTGAGGTTCAACAACAAGAGGAAATTAAAGAAACTACAACTAAAGTTGAAAAGGAATCATCACATCATTCATATGCAAATGAAGATGATATTGAAATTCCTATGTTTTTAAGAAGAGGAAAAAGATAGGAATAAATTAATAAATAAAGAATGCTGACTAAAAGATTATTAATATGTCTTTTAGTCAGCATTCTTTTTATTTTAAATTATTAATTATAAAAAGTTTAAAATAAGTTATTGCATGAACTATTAAAGAGAATTGTGTAAAAATATAGTATAGAAAAAATATTAATTTAAATTACATTATGACAAAATTTTATATGAATAAGATTTATAATGTTTACAGGGAGGAAGTATATATGGTTATTTACATTGATGTAGTATTAGTAGAAAATTTTTTAATAAATTTTTTTTTACTTTTAATTACAATGCAAATTGTAAATCAAAAGGTTAGTTATAAACGTATAGCTTTTTCTAGCATAATAGGTATAATATATATTTTCTTTATATTAGTATCTAATGTAAAATTTTTAGCATATTTGCCATTTAAACTATTGCTAGCTTTTATTATGATATTTTTTA
>NZ_WHJC01000038.1 GCF_009295725.1 Clostridium tarantellae | reverse complement strand
TCTAAAATATTAATGTAAAAATCATTTCTTAACTTAAATACATAAATTCTTTTTTAAAATTTAAATAGGATAAATTTATTAATATCTTTGATTAATTTACAAAAAAATCATTGAAACTTATATTATTTCTAAAAATTAATAGCTCTTTAAATTGATATTTATTTGTATTTGATAACTCATTTCATTTACAAGATAAATTATATTATATTTTATTAATATGTCAAGTTTTTCTTCATATACTATAAAAATGAAATATGTTAATTAGTTTAATTTATTAAAAGAAAATGGCAAAGATTTAAATGAATTCCTAACTATTACTTTTATATTTAATAAATAATTATTAACATAATAAAAAATTATAAAAACCCATAAAAAACAGCCATTTTCTCCCTAAAAACATGAAAATTTCAATGATTAACTTTTTATTTATAATTACTTTTTAAATTGTTATTTTTCATAAATTCATTATTCATCTCTTGCATAAAAGATATATATTGGCTAAAAAACTCATCTGAATAGTTTGTACAATTACAAGATTGTACAGGATTAGGTGGCATAGTATTCATTGGTATTCCTGATATATTACCTGTATTAAGGGGAGTATCTTCATTTACTATTTCTTCTTTTTTTTCATCTGCATAAGGATAAAAAATACTACCTGACATTGTTACTGTTAAGTTTATTGGACTTTCAAAAATCTTACTATATAATGTCTTCCATTGACCAACTCCAACAGCATTAATCTCCAAATAAACTTTTATAGTTTTAGCATTATTAGGTAAATTTATACATCTAGTCATTCCAATATAAAAAATTCCACTATCTAATCTATAACGTACTCCATTAAGGTAGTATACAATAATAAATCTCGCTGCATAGAACCCATTATTTACGAATTTAATCTTTCCTACGGATGGTTCTGTTTCTTTTATAATATTATAAGTAGGATACCATGTTGTCCCATATAACTCTAAATCAACTATTGCTGGACTATTATTCAAAATATTACTATAAACAGGAACCCATTCTGCTCCTGCATTAGCAATACTTACTTCCACATAAATATTTTTTGCATTAACTGGTATATCTATTTTTCTTATATCACCAATTGCCATATTATCTGTAGAAAAACTTTCTACCCCCCGTGGTAATGTATATGCTACTTTAAATTTAGCAATAAAGCCCCCCATATTTTTCACCTGTACATATCCATTCTCCATTGAAGTAGTAAAATAACTTACATTTTTATTTGTATGCTGTATCATATAATCTCACCCATTATAAAAAAGTCAAGATTACTTAATCCTGCTATTTTACTATATGATTATTAAGTAAATAAAGTGATTTAAATTTATATTTTAAAATCACCTTATTAAAATTTTTACTATTCTTATCATATATTCTTTATTTTTAATAGTATTTATTTATAAATTCCTTATGCTTTATTTGCATAAACGAAATATATTGATTAAAAAATTCCTCTGAATAATTTTTGCAATCACAATGTTGTGATGGATTTGTAGGCATAGTATTCATTGGTGTTCCTGCTACTGGTAGTTCAACTGTATTAGATTTATTTTCTAATTCTTCTTTTTTTACATCTATTCCTGGATACCAATAGGTTCCTGATAAAGTTATAGTTAGATTAAGTGCATTATCAAATTTTTCCTCATAAGCTTTCCACCAATATCCCCATCCTATTGCATCGATTTCAACATATACACTTATATCTTTTGCATTTTCTGGCAATATAACATTTCTAACCATTCCAAGATAAAAATTTGGAATCTTTAAATCATATAATCTTCCTTCAGAATAATAATTTACTTTAAAATTTGTAATAAAAGCTCCATTATTAACAACTCTAATAAGGGCAACTGTTGGCACTGTATCAGTTATAACAGAATAACTAGGACTCCACATTGTACCAGATAACTCTAAATCAATTATTGCGTTACTATTATTAAAATTTTTATTATAAATTGGCACCCAATTTCCACTCATATTAGAAACACTTACTACTACATAAATTGAAGTTGCTCCTTGAGGAATATCTTTTCTTCTAACCCCACCTATTAAAATAGTATCTGTTTCAAAACTTTCTCTTTTTCCATTTAATGTATAAACCAACTTAAATGCAGCAACAAAGCCACCCATATTACTTATTTGTACAAACCCTATATTTTCTACCGAACTATTATTTTGTATCATATAACCTCACCTATTTTAATAAAAGTCAAGATTATTCTTGCTACTTTACTATATGATTATTAAGTGATTATGGTGAGTTAAAATTACTTTTTAACATTTATCTTATTTAATAATTTATAAAAAATCTGCTTATAAAACTTCATTTGACATTTTAATAAAAGTTATCCATAGCTTTTTTCCTAAATAATAAAAGTTATCCATAGCTTTTTTCCTAAATAAAAAAAGCTATGAATATAGATTATAATAATCTATATTCACAACTTTAATTTATTTAAATATTAAGACATTATTTCACAAATATCATTAGTAAATTGTACTGGATCATCTACTGGTAATCCTTCTATTAATAATGCTTGATTATATAATATATTTGTAAATAATTTTAACTTATCCTTATCATTATTAAAGGCTTCTTTTAACACATTAAATACTGGAGTATGTGTGTTTATTTCTAAGACCTTCTCTGCTTTTACATTTTGATTATTAGGCATTGAACTTAATACTTTTTCCATTTCAATTGAAACTTCACCTTCATTTGATAAACATACAGGATATTTTTTAAGTCTCTTTGAAGCTATAACAGCTTTAACTTTGCCCTCTAAAATTTCTTTCATTGCTTCAAATAAATCTTTAGATACTTCTTCATCTACTTTATTTTCCTCTTCATTATTTTCAGCTTCTATACCTAAATCTCCACTTGATACAGATTTAAATTCTTTTTCTTTATAATTTTTCATAGTTTTTATAGAGAATTCATCTATATCTTCTGTGAAGTATAATATTTCATATCCTTTATCTAATACAAGTTCTGTTTGTGGCATTTTTTCAATTCTTTCATTTGAATCACCAACAGCATAATAGATATATTTTTGTTCTTCTGGCATTCTAGATATATACTCATCTAAAGTAATCATCTTCTTCTCTTTTGAAGAATAGAACATTAATAAGTCTTGTAAGAAATCCTTATTAACTCCAAAATCATTGTATACTCCAAATTTTAATTGACGACCGAAAGCTTCATAAAATTTTTCATATTGCTCTCTATCATTTTTTAGCATACTTTCTAATTCATTTTTTATTTTATTCTTTATGTTTTTAGCTATATGTCTTAATTGTCTATCATGTTGTAATATTTCTCTTGAAATATTAAGTGATAAATCTGGTGAATCCACTACCCCTTTAACAAAACCAAAAAAGTCAGGTAATAACTCTTTACATCTATTCATTATTAAAACACCATTTGAATATAACTCTAATCCTTTTTCATATTCCTTAGTGTAATAATCATATGGTATTCTTTCAGGAATAAATAAAATTGCATTATAACTTACAAGTCCATCAACACTAATATGAATATGTTTTAATGGTTTATCAAATCCAAAGTGTTTTTCATTGTAAAAATTATTATAATCATCATCTGTAAGCTCTTTTTTGTTTTTTCTCCATATAGGAACCATACTATTTACAGTATCTTCTTCTACATAATCCTCATACTCATTTTCAGTTCCTTCTTTAATTTTTTGTTTAGTTAAATCCATTTTAATTGGATATCTAATAAAATCAGAATATTTTTTGATTATTGATTTTATTCTATACTCTTCTAAGAATTGATCATAATCTTCTTCTTCATTATTTTCTTTTAATTTTATTATAACATCTGTTCCTACAGAATCCTTTTCACATGGTTCAATTGTATATCCATCTATACCTTTAGACTCCCATTTGTAAGCTTCATCTGTTCCAAAAGCTTTACTAATAACAGTAACATCATCTGCTACTAAAAATGCTGAATAAAATCCAACACCAAATTGACCTATTATATCATATCCATCTTTAATTTCATTTTCTTGTTTAAATTGTAAAGATCCACTTTTAGCTATAGTACCAAGATTATCTTCAAGTTCTGCCTTAGTCATCCCAATACCAGTATCTGAAATTGTTAAAGTTCTATTATCTTTATCAATTTTTACTTTTAAATAATAGTCCTCTTTATTAAAACTTATAGAATCGTCTACCAATGCTTTATAGTAAATCTTGTCAATAGCATCACTAGCATTTGAAATAAGCTCTCTTAAAAATATTTCTCTGTTTGTATAAATTGAGTTAATTACAAGGTCTAATAATCTTTTAGACTCCGCTTTAAATTGTTTTGTTTCCACAAGAATCTCTCCTTTCTCAATAAAAACCAATATTATAATGATTTCTAGCACTCTCTATCTATGAGTGCTAATAACACTACTTTTTATATACCATATTTTGAATTTTGTGTCAATATAGTTTATGAACTACTTTAAAAATATATGAAAGGTATTATGAAAAAATTACACCTTAATTTTTTAATATATTATGAATATTTCCTATCTTAAGTACTTACATACACAATACAGCAATTTATAGATTACTCTATAAAAAATTTATTTTAAGCTAAAATTTTTTTATCCTTACTAATCTTCATTATAGAAAAACTTTTTATCTATTTTTTCTATAAATGGACTTACCCTTGTAGTATATTCTTCTCCTTTAAAATTTTTATTTTTATTTGGATAAGTTAAAATAAGTCTTTTTTTAGCTCTTGTAATTGCAACATAAAAAAGTTTACCCTCTTCATCTAAATCACCATTATAAAATGGAAAAGTTCCATCTATAACACCTGAAACTATTACTGTATCATACTCAAGCCCTTTAGCTTGATGTACCGTTATTATTGGTATTCTTGGTTTTTCTTTGGTACTTGATAATATTTCTTCAATTTCTCCACCAGATAATGCTGTAAGCTCAACTACTGAAATTAAAGCATCCCTTGAACTTTTTTTATTATCATCTAAAACTGAAAGTATTTTATGAAAGTTCATAACTCTTATAAATTTTTCTTCTTTTTCTTCTATTGAATAATTACTCATAATATCAAAATGTTTTTGTATAGCTAAAATCATTTCAAATGGTCTTAATTCATAAGATTTTTCTAAAAGAATTCTATATTTTTCTCTAAATTCTTCAAAATTTTCATAAAGGTCAGCTATAAGACTCATCCTTTCAAAACTTGTAGGTCTTATTTTTTCTTCAATAGCCATAACTAACAATTCCTTTGTAGCTTTTATATCATCTAAAGCATTATGACTTGGTTTATGCTTAATATTAAACTTTTCACTTAAGTATTCTAATTTATGATTTTTTTCCATTGGATAAAATCTTCTATATATATCTAAAGTATCATAAAAACCTTTAAAAAGTGGTTCTCCTAGGTTGCATCTATTAAATTCACTTGTAAGAATATTTATATCATATTGAACATTATGTCCTATTACTATCTTATCTTTAGTATATTCTCTAAATTCTTTTAAAACTACTTCTTTAGGAAATCCATACTTTTTTAAATACTCATCAGTAAATCCATGCACTTTTACTGATGCTCCAACTGTTTTATTAGGTTTTATAAATCTTTCATAAATATCTATAATATGTCCCTTATTATCAATTTTAACTGCCGCTATTTGAATTATTTCATCATTTGTAACATCAATTCCCGTACTTTCAACATCAAAAATAACTATCTTCCCATCATCTGATTGTTTATCATAAGCATTTAAAAGATTAGTATAAAACTCTCCACTAGCAGTATAATCACTTATAAAATCTGAAAGTTTTATCCTTGCCCTTCTAAATTCAGATGTTTCTATTTTTTCAAGGATACTATTACCTACTCCTGTACTTAATCTTTTTATAACTCGCTGAAGACTTGTACTATCATATGGATTTATAAGTATTTTAAATACAGCTATAATATCCTTTATTTCAGCTCTTCTAAAGAATTTATATTCATCAACTAATATAAATTCAAAATTTTCATTCATACTAATCCTATTTAAAACTCTACTTATATTTTTATTATAGTTATTTAATCTTGTAAGAACACAAGCCTTACTTAAATCTTCCCCCTTTAAAGCTAATCTCTTAAAGCTATTTAATATTCCAATAGCTTCTGACTCTTGATTATCATAGCCTATTATAGATATTTTTTCTCCCATTTCACTACTATAAGAAGTTATACCCTCTTTATATATTTCAGAAACTTTATTTTCAAATGTATTCTTTAAAAAATTCATACTTGCATCCGTTAAAATTTGTGTTGATCTATAATTTTTATCAAAAGCTATTTCAATTGGACTACATTCCTTCTTAAAAGCTTCAAATATTTTTTCTGGTTCTGATCCTCTCCATTTATAAATAGTTTGAAATATATCACCACATAATAATATATTTTTATCTCTATCATCTTTAAATAATTTTTCTATAATTTCATACTCAATAGTACTAGTATCTTGTACTTCATCTACATTTATAAACTTAAATTTAGCTTTATAATAATTAACAATGTCATTTTCTTCAAAAAGTAACTTAGTAAATGTAACCAAATCATTAAAATCTAAAGCTTTTTCATTTCTAAGTTGCTTATTATAAAAATAAATATAAATTGCTCCATTTTGTATCATAAAATTCATCAATTTCATATTTACATGACCATTTGATTTAAAACAATCTAAAACTAATTTTTTGAAAGAGGGTTGTAATAATTTTTTAATCACAATATTATAATCATACTTTTCATCATCACTTAAAAAATTTAATTTAAGTCTATAATATTTTACAAGATCAATAAATTTATGCATCATAGAAGTATTTATAAAGTTTTTATCATAGCCCTTAGTTTGAATAGAAGAAATTTTTTTCACCGCTTCTCTTGCATCTTCTTCATCAAATACAATAGACTCCCTTGAAATATCAGTTTTATTTTTAGCATTGTTTTTCACAATTTCAAAACAAAAACTATGAAAAGTTTTAATATTACATTTTGTATTTCCACCTAATCTTTTCTTTATTCTGTCCTTCATTTCTTTTGCAGCTTTATTGGTAAAAGTTATACAAAGTATTTCATCCTCTTTAGCAAACCCTTTATTTATTGTATTAAAAACTCTTTCTGATAAAACCCTAGTTTTGCCCGTGCCAGCTGGAGCTACTAAAAAAATATTTTTATTTAAAGTATTTACTACAATACTTTGTTTTTCATTAAGATTAATAATTTTAAATTCCTCCCTTCAACCTAAACAATAAATATACTTTATTTTTTTCTTCTAATATTATGTTTTTGAGGTTTTAATGTAATATCTGTAATAACTATTCCTTCTCTTTGTGTTATGATCATTTCAATGGATTTTGCAACTTCATGTGGCATAATATAACTGTCTATGTTTTCTCCCTCTATGAAATCAGCATTTCTATAAAAATTTGATTTAGTCATATCAGGATGTATACTTATAACCTTAACTCCATACTTTCTAGCTTCATCAAATAAGCTGTTAGAAAAATGGGTAAGTGCTGACTTTGTTGCTCCATAAACACATCCATGGGTACTTGATATTTTAGCTGTAATAGATGACATATTTATAATAAATCCTTTATTTTTCTTTAAATCCCTAAGAAGTAATTGAGTTAAAACCATAGGAACTTCTATATTAGTAATTACCATCTCATGAATTTTTTTAGTATTTAACTCTTCATGCACTCCAAAATACCCAACTCCTGCATTATTTACAAGAATATACATATCTTCATTTTTTCTTATTTCTTTTATTTTTTTACTTAAATAATCTATATCCATTAAATCACATGTAACTTCAGTAAAATTATTATCCTTAAAATCTATCATAGAAAAATTTCTTCCAAATCCATACACCTTATATCCTAAATTTATCAAAACTTTACTTATTTCTAATCCAATTCCAGAAGATGCTCCTGTTACAATTGCTGTCTTTATCATATTTTTCTCCTTATTACTTTAAATATTATTTATATATTTTTTCCTCAGGTATATATTTTTTTATTTCATTACACATATATTCTTTCATATCTTTTTCTATATGAGTACTATAACTACTTACTCCATTTGTTGTTTCAAAGGGGAAATTTAATATAATTGAATATGGTCTTTGCTTTCTCATTTTCTTTAAATAATCTTTTGAAACTCTAAAAACACCTATACTAACATCTAATATTTTCTCTTTCTCTATTTCATTAAAGGTAGCTTCCACTAGAGACTTATAATGGTTCTTCCAATTACTTATGTAAAGCATAGGATCAAAACATAATCTAACCTGCCATCCTTTGTCTATAGCTTCTTTTATGCTTAAAAGTCTATATTTTAAAGCAGGAGTTTTTCTTTCATATTCATTAATTACTATTTCAGGTGATAATGTCCAAGCTAAAATCATATTACTTGATACCTGTACATTCTCTATAGATTTAAAGTTAGCACTTTTAGTTCTTAACTCAATTTTCAACTTTTCTTTATGCTTATTAGCAAATTCAATCCACTTTGCTCCATAACCAATTACCTTCTCAAATGCTAAAATATCCGTGTCATAAGAAATACAAAGATATATTGATTTCTTACTTAGAAGTTCTTCAATCTCTTTAAAAATATCTTCTATATTCACAAAAATAACCACATTGGAAGAAGTATACATACCTTGAAGATAACAATACTCACAATCATACACACAATTCATCATAGTTGAGGTATAATAAAAATTACTATTATCAAAACTTTCACATACTTCAGCTCCTTTATATAATAGATTGTCCTTTTTTATTGCAAGAATTAGCTTAATACTTTTCTTTTGTAAGCTATAAACTTGATTACCTCTAGAAAACATATCTTTATAATGATTAATTTTAATAATCTCTGCTCTATTAAAATATTCTAAAATCTTTACAGCATTAGGATGATTTAATGCTTCCTTTTCAATATATATGTGTGAAAAGGAAGATTTAAATAAGTTCTTGTTTAAGCACTTCAAAATACTTCTTCCCTTCATTTTTACTTACACATTCCACCTTTAAATAAGTATTTAAGTGATGTGTAAAATCTTCATATCTAAGTTTATAATACACACATAATTGCTTTAAAACATTTTCCATAGTAGCAGATAATTTTAAATTCATTGAAACCTTACTAATTATTTCTTTATCTTTTTTAGTTAAAATATCTTTTTCAAAAGAAAACACAGCCTTTACTTCATTAATCCAATTAAAAATTTCTTCTAATTTATATTCAATTAATAAAGAAATTTTTTCTTTATTTAATATATGCGTATCTTTTAAATTATCTGAAACCACTTTTATAAAATAAATTTGATGAGTTTTAAAAAACAATAAACTAGCTTCATAAACTCCCACTGCTTCCATATCAACTAAATCTTCTTCAGTTTTTAAAATATTTTTATTTACTACAAAAGAAAATGTTTCTATGCTATATTCCTTAAAAGGATGCTTTATAAGTATATCAGGATAAAAAGTTTTTTTAGTTTCATTTTCCACAAGCTTATTACACATACATACAGTTCCTTTAGAAATTTTTTCATTTGCAGCTCCACATACGCCTAAGTTTATAAATATATCTTCTTTTTTAACATCCATATTAGAAAACAAGTAAGTAGTACCTATAGCGGCTTTTATCTTCCCCGTTCCTATAATTATTAATTTTATTTCATCATTTTTAAAAACTTCAAACTTCTTATGTGTCATATCCTTCTTTAATTTTAGTTTTTTTATAAAAGGATATGCTTCACAATACATAGCTACACTAATAAATATCATAAAACTTCACCATAACCTCTTAACTTTTATAATATACACTTTATATACATAAAATTTGAATAAACGCTTTTCTGTAAATATTTGTATATACTCTATTATATACCATGTTATATAATCTTGTAATATTTCTGTCAAACTTTACCTTTTTAATATTTTTTACTAGCAAAATAAAAGCCTAATATAACTATACTTATACCTAAAGGAAAAAATATTTCTGTTAAAGGTAAACCTATAATTGAAAAAGAAACTGCAACTATAATTTTAGCTAATGTTCCTAATTCTTTCTTCTTTCTCTTCATAAAAAAATTACTCCTAACATTAATACTTATTTATATTTTATATTTATTAATGGTTTATATTTTGTTATGAGTAAAAAATAAAAAAAATTAGATTAATCTAATAAGACAATCTAATTTTCACTTGCAATTACATATATTTTTATGACCTTATTTAATTTTTGTACCACAATATGGGCAATATTCAAAATTGCTCTCTAAAACTTTTCCACAATTAGGACATGTAATTTTTTGAGAATAATTTATATTATTATATTCACTGTCTATGGCTTTTAAATCCCAATATGTAAGTTCTAAATTTTCTCCTTTTTCAATGTCTTTTCCTTTTTCTTTAGGAATTTCATATATAGTGTTGCATCTTTCACATACAACATAATACTTTTCATTCCATTTAAAAACTGGTATAAAAAAAAATTCAAAACATTGAAATGTTTTTATAAGTTTTCCTCTTGTATCACACTTACAATTTTTACATTGTATATTGTTTAAAACCTTTATTTCTTTTTCCTTAGTTGATAATCCAAATATACCTATAAAAAACATGATCTCCACCTTTTAAAAGAATTTTTTATTTTATGCACCTAAAAAATGTACAAATAAAATAATTATAGTTATAAATAAAGGGATCGTATTTATAAATGCCGAACCTACAGCAATTATGGGTATTACAGGAAATTTTATTTCTTCTTTTATTTTTCTATATACAAAAAAAGTATATGCATTTATAACCATAATTATTGCAGAACACCAATTAAATAAAGTCATAAAACTACTAGAAGTATCTGTTGCAGCATAATATGTAAGGTTCTTAAAAAGTACCACCATTAATATTATACTAATAATAGATAAAAGCAAATCCATTACTACCATCATCATTATGGTTTCAGATTTTTTACCTTGCATTTTAATCACCTCTTTTTTTTATTATACTCTCCATAAAAAAAATAGCCAATAAATTAATAAAACATATTTATTAATTTAAAAGCTATTTAAATAGGTATATTTTTATAATTTATATTTAAAAATATATATATTAACTACCATATTAAATTTTTCTTATTAATTTTTAATATATTATGCATTATACGATTATTTATCAAATAATCCTCCACCATTACCAGTTCTAACTCCTTTTGAAGTTTTTCCTATACTTTTTTCTGCTTTACTACTATTTTTAGTAATAGTTCCTTTTCTCTTCTTTTCTTCAATAAGCTTTTTCATCATTTCTATATTTTTTTTCATACTAATTATTCCTACCTTTTTAAATAACTTGTTTTTTCATTAATTTTTCTACTTCTAATTTAGTCAATTCTCTATACTTGCCCTTTTCTAAAGAATTATCCAATTGTAAATTACCAATAGAAACTCTTTTTAAATATATAACATAACATCCTACTGCTTTTAACATACGCTTTACTTGATGTTTTCTTCCTTCTGATATAGTAAGATACCCTGCTACAATAGGTTGATTATAATAATTAGAAGTTATATTACTTAAAATATCTATAGGTATTTCTTCTTTAAGCTCTCCATAAACTCCTTGTTTATCAACCTCTATTTTAGCTGGCTTAGTTAATATTTCACCTTTATTTATGTAAACTCCTTGCTCTAGCTTTCTTTTATTTTCTTCACTTAAATTTCCTAAAGCCCCAAAAAAATAAGTCTTTTCCACATGTTTATTAGGACACATTAAATGATGTTCAAACTCTCCATCATTCGTAAGAAGTAATAAACCTTCCGTATCCTTATCCAATCTCCCCACATGAAATACTCCATTCATCTCATCTTTATGAAAAAGATCAAATATAGTTTTATTAATTAAATCTTTTTTTGCAGTAATATAGCCAGCTGGTTTATGAAACATGTAATATACTTTTCCTTTATGAATAATCTGTTTATCAAGATATTCAACAACATCACACTTTTCATTAATTTCCCAAGCTGGCTCTAATAATATTTCTCCATTAACTTTTACTAATCCACTTTTAATATATTCTCTAACAACTTTCCTATTTCCAACAGAAGATTCCGCTAAAAATTTATCTAATCTCATAGTTTATCCCCATCTCTTCTTTTGTTTTTAACTAATTCACTCATATATTATCATAAAAATTAAAACTCATCAAAACTTATTATTATAAATAATTATATGACTTTTTAATTTTATAGCTATAATTTAATTAGGAATTAATTTAAGTATAGTAAATAAACTATTTAATTAATAATTAAAAAATTTTTAATTACTGAGAAAATATAAAAATAGATTTTTATTATTTTCCATAAGAATTTGTACTTAATTTTCCTGACCCATTGCTTTGATTACCATATCTATCTGGTATTATCTTCTTTCCTTTTTGCTTTCCTTTTGAATTTTTTTGCTCAATTAATTTTTTCATCATTTCTATATTTTTATTCATACGCTTCACTCTCTTATCTTTTTTTTATCTATTTTAAAACCAAAATTCCACTCTAGTTTTAAAATCAACATATGGTTTTAACAAAAATTTATACACTATACCTTTGTAACAATACTAGTTATTACTTTATTTGAGCACACTGCTCCCCTGTACTAATAAATCTTGACTCACACTTATTAAAATATCACCAATTATCTTACCATAAAAATAATAATCCTTCAAAGAATCTTTAAAAAATAATTTTTATTCTTACAAATTAAATAATTTTGTAGATATAAGTATTAAAATTAAATATAAAAATATTATTTATAACATTAATTCATTATTTATCATATTTTACAATAAGGCATTAATTTTCAAGTGAATTTTTGTCTTAAAAATAAATTAAAGTAGGTGAATTTAATGATAGATTACAAAAGAGAACAATGTAGGATTATCATTCAAAACGATTACCACCTTTTTCTTAAGAAACAAAATGTTGTTGGTCTTGCATTTGGATACAAAATAAATGAAAATTTAAATACTAAAGAACCTTGTCTTAAGGTTTTAGTAAAAGAAAAAGTACCTTCTTCAAATTTAAAACCTGAAGATTTAATTCCTGAAATTTATAGAGGATTTAAAACAGATATAATTGAAACTGGTGATTTATCTTATTCTTCTCTAAGATCAAAAAATTTGCCATTACAATTTGGATATAGTATAGGACCTGCTAATGTTGAGCTCGTTGGAAGTGCAGGTTGTTTGGTTAAGGACTGTTGTAAAAACTATTATATTTTAAGTAACTCTCATCTTTTTTCATTTTTTGACACTCTCCCTATAGGTACACCTATATTGCATCCTGGTGTTAAAGATGGAGGTATATATCCTAAGGATTTAATAGCCATTCTCTCTAAAACTGTTCCTATAATCTCTTCAATAGGTGACCCCTTTATTATTAATTATGTAGATTGTGCCTTGGCTAAAATAATAAATCCTCGTTTAATAACAAAAAAACTTGCTTTAATAGGAAACATTAAAGGTTTATGCCCAGCTACCCTTGAATTAAATGTAAAAAAAGTTGGCAGAACTACTAGCTTAACTACAGGAATGGTTATAGCTTTAGATGCTGTTATAGCTTTAGAAGATTTTAATGATAATAAACAAATATTTGTTGATCAAATAATAACAACTCATATGAGCGATAAAGGAGATTCTGGAAGTTTAGTATTAGATAAAAATAATAATGCTATTGGCTTAATTTTTGCTAATAGTTCATCTATTTCTATTCTTAATCCTATAAAATTAGTTTTAGATGCTCTTAAAGTAAGTATTGTTACATCTTAACTATCAGTTCTAAACTAAAGCTTAGAAACTTCTTCATTAATATAATACCACCTAAGTATATATGCTTTGTATATATGCTTTTTTTAAAGTATTAATATTATTTAAATATAAAAATAGGCAGGTGAAAATTATGGATAATCTTAAAAGAGAACACTGTAAATTTATTACCCAAAATCATTATCCAATTTTTCTACAAAAGAAAAATGTTGTTGGAATTGCTTTTGGTAATAAAATAAAAAATGGACTTAATACTAATGAACCTTGTCTTAAAGTTTTTGTAAATACTAAAAAAAATGAATCTAATTTAAATGATACTGATTTAATTCCTAAAATATATGAAGGAATAAAAACAGATGTATTTGAATGTGGAAAGCTCTCCTTTTCAACTTCTACTTTACCATTAATTGAAAAAAAACGTCCTTTTCAATTTGGATATAGTATAGGTAATAGCAGATGTAAAGTTGCAGGTACTGCTGCTTGTTTAGTTAAAGATCGTTGTGGAAATTACTATATTTTAAGTAATAATCATGTTTTAAGCTATTACGATACCCTTACTATAGGAACCCCTATATTACAACCTGCTTTCAGAGATGGAGGAAAATATCCTAATGATGTAATAGCTATTCTTTCTAAAAAAATACCACTTCTTAATTCTTCAGAATTCTCAAGCAACTATATTAATTATGTTGATTGTGCTATTGCTAAAGTAACAAATATTTTTGAAGTAACAAAAAAAATAGCTTTAATTGGTTCTGTTAAAGGAATAAAAGATGCTACTATTAATTTAAGTGTAAAAAAAGTGGGTAGGACAACAGGCTTAACTACTGGTAAAATAACTGCATTAGATGCTCTTGTAAAATTAAACACACATCCTAGTGGTGATTATTTATTATTTCATAATCAAATAATAACAACTTCTATGAATGAAGATGGAGATTCAGGTAGTTTAGTATTAGATAAAAGTAATAATGCTGTTGGCTTACTTTTTGGTAAGGGTAATAATATTACTATGATTAACCCTATAAAATCTGTTTTAACCGCTCTCAATGTATCCCTTGTTACTAGCTAATTTAAATAAATTTTATAAAATTATTTAAATTAAAAACTATATTTAGATAATAATATGATTTAGTTATATTATTTTATCTAAATATAGTTTTTAATATGAAATTATTAAGTCATCTATGAAAAACAAAGATTCTTTAATACATAACAGTTAATTATTTTTTAGTTTTTTCTAAATTTTCATTATATGTATTTTTATAATTTTTAATTTACTATTCCAAAAATAATTATAGATATTATAGACATACCTAATCCTACAACTAATTCATAAGGTATTAACCTTAATCTTTCTTTCATATCCATATTTACACTATTTCCTGTAATATGAAAACAACTTCCTTGTGGAAAATTATCAAGTGCTATAGCACCTGCTTGAATCATTACTGCAACCGCTACAGGTGAAACTCCTTGTTTTACAATGGTTTCTCCAAATATTGAAGATGCTATTGCAGCAGTTGATGTTGTAGAACCAGTTATTGCTGATAATAAAAGTGATGAAATAGGTGCTAATGAAAAACTTGGTAAATTTAATTTATTTACTCCATTAATTATAAAATATTTTAATGTGGAATTTTCTATTATTCCTGATAAAGCTCCTGTTCCTACTAATAATATAGCTATATTACTCATTTCTTTTATTCCAAATGTAGTATACTCATTTATGTTTCTCCATTTTCCCATGGCTATAGCTCCACATATTCCTCCTATAGGCAATACTATTAAAGGGTCTAATTGTAGATTAATTAAAGGTTTAAGCATTAACAATACTATAGTAACTAATGGCCCAAATATTGCTGGAAAAAATTTAGGTACTTCTTTTACTTCTTGTATATTATCATTATCAGATATAAATGAACCTTTTCTTTTTAATTTTTCAGATAATATGCATGTTAATATTAATCCTAAAATCGCTGGAAAAATACCTGCTATCATAACACTTGTTAAATCTACTCCTAAATTTTCTGCAACTGATATACTATTAGGATTAGGGGAGATTATATTTCCTGCCTTTGATCCACCTACCATAGCTAATAAAATAGACATTCTACTTACTCTTGTTTTTTTAGCTATAACCAATGCAATAGGTGCAATAGTTATTACTGCTACATCAGAAAATACTCCTATTGCTGTTAAAATCATAGTAGCTGTTGTTAAAGCAATAAGCACTTTTGACTCTCCTATTTTATCTATTATAACTTCTGAAATTTTAATTGCTGCTCCTGATTTTATAAGAACTCCAGCTAAAACTCCAGCAGTTAATACTCTCAAAATAGCTGGAATCATATGTTCTGAACCTTTTATCATAAATTTTATAGTATTACTAAATCCAATTCCACTTAATATTCCACCTATTAAAGAACCTGTAATAAGTGCATATACTGGATTTACTCTCTTAATAATTAAAAAAATTGCTATTATTAATGCTATGACTGCTCCTAATACTGATACTTCCATATAATTATCTCCTTTTATAATTAAGATAATAATATTTTTATCATTCATTAAATATCTTAAATTTATTATCTTAATATTTAATCTTTCCATTAGTAGCAAAACGCTTTTTAACAATTTAAATTATATATATACTTATATTAAGTTTAACATATTATAAAATTTATCCCAAATCATATTAATATCTATATTTCCATCAGTACTAACGCTATCATTTAAATAAACCACAGTAGCATTCCCCCCTCTTCCATTTACTACACAATATACTGTTAAACTTATTGATTCATCTATTTTTAACATATATTTTTCTCCTTTACTTCACCATTTATTTTTACCAAAGAAAAAAAGCAAGCTAACAAGGCTTGCTTTTAATTATATATATTTATATTTTTTTCGTTTTAACCAGCGTGCTTTTAAATTTTTAAAACAAAACTTTTTAATATAATAGTAAAAGAGTAGAAATTAATTCTACCCTTTAAAAATTTCAATTCTTATATTATCTATGTATATTATTATACTAATACAATCTGATTTTTTTATTCAGCATTTTGTGGATTAACATTTGTTCCTACTGATCCACTTCCAATATTTACTCCTACGCAACAACAACAAGTACAACAACAACAAGCCCCTGGTATTACTTTTATTTCTTTATTAACTATTGTAGTAGCTAAGATATTATTATTAAATTTCAACATATACATCTCTCCCATCTACTATTTTTATTAGTTATTTATATAAGTGCTTGTACACATTTCTAATTTATTTAACTTACAATTATATTTTAATTTTTTTAGTTATTTTATTCAATATGATGTTATTTCTATTTTTTCCAAATATAAATTTACTATAAAAAATAATTAATAAAACAATCCATATACTTTTTAATATATCTTTCATTTTTAATTCTCTCTTTTACAATATTAAAAATTAAACTTTTATGTAAATTATACTACAAAAATCAATAATAAATTATTCTTTATCTGTACCATCATAATTAGTAAGCATTGACCCAAATTCCATTTCATACATTAACCAATCTATAAGTTTATTCCAAGTTTCAGCTACTTCCCCTGTTTCAGTGTCCAATTTTACTATTTTACATTCAGGATTAATGCTATTTTTTAAATCAATACATATTATATCTCCTTCACATGTATCATCTATTATTATGTATTCTTTAGGTAAATTAGGCCATCTTCTTTCTTCATCAAATGTTTCATCTAAATAAGAACCACCTTTTTCTTTTAAACCTTTTTCTTTTATATATATTTCAGTAAGAGTAATTCCAACAGGTACTGCAAATAATTCTCCACCATTATATTTATTTAAAAATAACTTATATGTTTCAGGTAACTTTATTTTTAATTTATTTTCGCACTTTTCAATTAAATTAATATTAACACCTTTATTTAATTTATTAACTCCATCAGCATATTTATTAAGTTCATCTATAAATGGTTTAAAATAATTTTTAAATTCTTTAGTAATCATATACCTTTCTCTCCAAACCATTAATTTATTTTAGTCATTCAATATATTTTTTCCACTGTATTTTATTATTATTTTTACAGCTTAATAAATATAGTAAAGTAAATTTATTTATAATAGTTATTTTTTTCTTTATTATTTTTCACTTTTCCTTTCTAATCCATATATAATATTTTACTTACTCCATAATCTATGAAATTAAAAAAATACAAAAAATAAAATCCTAATTAATCACTAGAGCTTTACTTTTGTATTTTTATATTTAAATCATTTATTTTCTGAATTTATAAATATTCTTATAGGAATTTAATATCTAATATAATAGCTAAAAAAATAACTATTAATATAATAACATATATTATATATCTCAACTTTGTGTCATTTTTCTACCAATATAATATCAAATTTTTATCACTTTTCTATCAATTGTCTTTAATCAATACTGTATGGATATATTTTTCTTAGTCCTTTAGATATAGATTCTAATTTCTTTATAAATTCTTTACATAACAAAGGTATTTCATACCCATTTAATTCTTCAAATTGTCTATTCAAGTCAGCAAGCTGAAGCCATTGTTCAAAACTTATATATAATAAGAATCATCTGGAATAACACTTAAATAAAAATCATCCAAATTTAAATGTAAGGCTACCTCTTTTCTATTTTGAATATTATACTTACTCATAATAGTTTTAATATTATTTAATTTTAATTTACTCATTTAATACCTCTATATTGTTTTTCATACTTTCGAATTAGTAAAAATTGTATTATAAATTCCATCTATATCAGTTGATATGCATATTTATTCATTACTTATACCACCACTTTATAACTTTCAATAATAAAATATTTGAATAAATTTTTTGCTTAAAAGAGATTCTATAATGAACCTAAAATCATCTATTAGTAATTTTCTATTCTAAGTTGATGATTAGACATATCCATTTAAATATTTACCTAAGGTAGGGTCATCCATATTAAGTTCTCTTGTAATTTTACTCTTATTTACTTATTATTACAACACAACCTGCTGCTCCAACATAAGACATAAATAAAGCAACTTCAAGTCCCTTATAAGTTACTTTATAAATAGGAATTTCTATATTCGCAGTACTTGTTGAAACAATTTCAACCCCTTTAAGCTCTTCTATCAATCTATCAAATGTTACTTTTGAAAAACATTATTAAATCAATTTTAGGAAATCCATCAATTGATTTAATAATGTTAAAGGCATTAATTACTGCCAATTTATTTTTATCAAAATTTTCAAAAATCATAAAATATCCCCTATTTTTATTTAGTTAGTGTAAAGTTTCTACACTACTTTTCTTTTTAAAATCTTTATATATCAAGGTTTCGAAAGTTTTTTTGCATAAAAAAACAACGACCCCCTAATTTCATGTTAAAATTGAATCTCAAAACCACAA
>NZ_WHJC01000037.1 GCF_009295725.1 Clostridium tarantellae | reverse complement strand
GGTAATAAATTTATAAATGATTATAATAAATTTATATTACATTTAAAATCAATTACTTAAATTGTAAGTTTACTAAAAGGAGGAAAAAATGGAGTATAGTAAATTAAATCATAATGCAAAAAAATCCTGGTTTATCTCTAGGATTATAAGTACTTTAATTATAGGAAGTATATTAATAGGTTTAGATTATTTTATTATAAAAGTATTGCATACTCAATGGGGAAAGAATAATGCTATTTTTATCCATATAATCATTGGAACAATAATTTTATTATTGTTATTAAATACTTTTTTATATCCATTTATAGAGTATAAGCAATGGAGATATTTAATAGATAATGATAAAGTAGATTTTTCAGAAGGAATTTTTTCCATAAGAAGAACTATAATACCTATTATAAGAATTCAGCATATAAATCTTAATCAAGGGCCTATAAATAGAATTTTTAAATTAGTAGATATTGAAATTGTAACAGCAGGTGGAACTCATAGGATTCCTAATATAGAATTAGAAAAAGCTGAAAAAATAAGCGAATATTTAAAAGACAAAGTTAAAGAAAAGGTGGAAGTAAATGTATAGTTTTGAAGAAAGCAAAAGAAATCATTGGACAAGTATTCAAAAGTATATAATTGAAATACTTACACAAATCTTTTTCATATTTTTAGTTTTATTGAAAAACTTTGGAATAATAGGTCTACTAATAGGAGTAATTATAGTATTAATTATAGCTACTTTAAAATGGTGGAAAACTATATTTTATATTAAAGAGGATACAATTATTTATGAAAAGGGTATATTATGTAAAAATAAAAAAACTATTCCTTTTAATAAAATAACAGCTATAAATACAGAAAAAAACTTAGTAAATAGAATTTTTAATACATGTACATTAAAAATTGATACAGGTGCTGCTACAGAAAAAAAAGCAGAATTAATACTAATACTTAATGAATCTTTGGCTGAAGAATTTAATAAACTTTTATTCAATAGCAAATGCAAAATGATAGATTCTAAAGAAGAGCATATTGGTAGTAATAAAAATAAAATAGAAGTTATAGATAAATATATAAATGTATCTTTAAAAGAAATAGTAATATATTCTTTAACTACTAATAAATTTGCATGGATTCTTGGAATCATTGCTATATGGAATAAGATAAATGATATAATTTCTAAAAGTATTATGGGAAAAGTAAATAGTAAAGTTAATGGTGTAGTTATGAATGCTAAAGATACTATTTTAGATAATGCATCATGGTTTATAAAAATTAAATATTTAATTTTATTAATTATAATAGTTTATATAATAGCAACAATTGTTTCTATTGTAATTAATTTTATAAAATTTAATGATTTTAAGCTTTATAAAATTAAGAATAAACTAAATGTAGAATATGGATTAATAACAAGAAAAAAATATTTATTACCTATAAAAAAAATACAAGCTGTAAAATTAAAACAAAATATAATACAACAATTTTTAGGTGTGTATAGTATTGAAGTTGTTATAATTGGATATGGTGATAGTAATGATAAAAAAGCTATAATTTATCCTATAGCTAATAAAAATATTGTGAAAAAAATAATAAAAGATTTTCTTCCAAAATTTAGTTTCAATGGGCAAATACATAATACCAGTTTAAAATGTTTTTCAAAATTTATAGTAAAAAGATGTGTATTTTCCATGATTTTTATGTTTATAATTTTACATTTTATAAGTTTTATTCCTATGGTTTATAAATATTCACTAATAATTTTATTAACTTTAGTGCAGTTTATATTAGGATGTATAAATTATAAAAATAATTTTTTAGGAGTAAGTAAAAATAATGTAATTGCTTCTTCTGGTTCTATAAAAAAAATTACATATTTAATAATGCAAAATAATATTCAATCTATAACAAAGGAACAAAATCCATTACAACGATTAATAAATGTCTGTACTTATAAAATAGATATATGTACAAATTCATTTGGACAAGTTGTAATAGTAAAACATTTAAAAGAAACAATATTTAATGAGTTAGAAGAAAATTTAAAGTTTTAGTATTTAAAATGGAGGAAAAACATATGAAGATTCTTGTTGTAGATGATGAAAAAAGTATATTACAATTAGTTAAGATGAATTTAGAACTAGAGGGTTATATTCCCTTAACAGCAGAAAATGGATTTAATGCTTTAGAAATAGTAATGAGTGAAAAGCCAGATATTATAATTTTAGATGCTATGTTACCAGATATAGATGGATTTAGTTTAATACCTAGAATAAAAAAGATAGAGGATATACCAATAATAATGTTAACAGCTAAAAGTTATATAAATGATAAACTTTTAGGATTACAATTAGGAGCAGATGATTACATAACTAAGCCATTTAATAGCATAGAGTTATTATTAAGAATAAAGAGTGTTTCTAAAAGAATACCTAATAAAAATGAAAAAGAAAAAAATAAAATAATTATAGGTAATCTGATTATATTAAAGCAAGAAAGAAAAGTTTTAGTAGAAAATAATAGTATAGATACTACTTATAAGGAATTTGAAGTATTAAGCTGTTTATGTGAGCATAAGGGTAAAGTATTTTCTAGAGAAAAATTATTAAATATAGTTTGGGGGTTTGAGTTTGAGGGAACAACTAGAGCCGTGGACATATTAATTCAGCGTTTAAGAAAAAAGCTAGGTAAATGTCAAGGATACATAAAAACTATTTATGGAGCAGGTTATAAATTAGATGTTGAATAAATTAAAACTTAATATAAAAAATAAAATTATATTGACTAATATATTAATATTAACACCTATAATATTATTTATTTCTTTATTAACAATTAATACTTTAACTGAAAATATAATATCAAATTCAGTAAAAAATATTTTAGTTAAAAGTGAATCAGCACAAGGATATATAGAAGATGTGCTAAAAACAAATAATCCAACAGATATAAATTATTTTTTAGAAGAGTCTGGTTTGTATTTAATCACTAGTTTGAGTGATAAATTTAATTTAAGAACTCAATTATATGGAGTTTCAGGTCAGCTTCTTTATGATTCAGAAAAAAATGAATTAAGTTTATATAATGAGGATATAAATAAAGCTTTAGAAGGAAAAAAAGCATATTTAGTAAAAAAGATAGATGGAGTTCCACAGATATTGTTATCTTCATCAATTTTTCATAATGGAAAAACTTATGGTGTTCTTAGATTTATATATAAAGAAACAAATGCTTCATTAATAATAAGAAAAACAATACTTATAATGATGATCCTTTCTTTAATTTCTATAATGATAGGAGTATTATTAATAAATACATTTGCACAAGGAATTGTAAAGCCTATTATTATTTTAAAAGAAAAATCAAAGAAAATTGCTAATGGATTATTTTCTCAAAAGGTTTCTATATGTAGTGGGGATGAAATAGAAGATTTAGCTAGTACTTTTAATACTATGAGTAGTAGTTTAGAAGATTATATTAAACAGCTTAAAGAATCTAAAGAAAGACAAAAGAATTTTTTTGATAATGTATCTCATGAATTTAAAACTCCTTTAACTTCTATAATAGGTTTTTCTGAAATAATTCCTAAGCTTAAAGAAGAAGAGCAAATAATAGAGAGTTCACAATACATACAGAGGGAAGGAATACGGTTGTTAGCTTTAGTAGAAGAGGTGCTTAATTTATCTAAATTAAATAAAAATGTTTTCAATATAGAATCAACATTTATAGATTTAAAATCACTTTTAGATGAAGTAATAAAATCCTTTAACATAAGATTAAATAATTATCATATAGAAATTGTTAAAAAATATAGTAATACTTTTGTATATGGGGATTATAATAAAACTAAACAAGTGTTTATAAATATTATAGACAATGCAATAAAATATAGTGGATGTGAACTTATAATTATAGAAATTATAAGAAAAAAAGATAGTATTGATGTATTAATAAGAGATGATGGAATTGGTTTTGATAAAAATAATAAAGAAATTAAAGGTACAGGATTAGGTCTTAATATATGTAAAGAAATTATGAATAGTCAAAATGGAGAATTTTCAATAGAATCTATATTAGACCAAGGGTGTAAAGTCATAGTAACTTTTAATATTAAATAACTTTGGATCTTACATAGAATATAATAAGGAAGTAAAAATGAAAAAAGTTTTGAAAAAATCAATATACATATATATTTTTATGATTATGGTATGTTATATTTCTTACTATTATATGAATAACATAATATATAATAATGTAAAAATAGTATCAACTGGAATTTATAACAAAGCAGTTTTAAGTACTAATATTCCAGAGCAAATAGTTATAAAAAATGAAAATTTAGGTGAGCAAATAATAACTAATAAATTAATAATAAATAATGTATTAAAGAATATAAGGGAAATCTGTAAAGGAAATAAGATAGATATCAATTTAGAAAAAGATTCTAAAGCAATTAAGTTATTTGGAGAAATTATATATTCAGATAATATTATTAATAAATTTAAAATTGATAATATTTTAGAAATAAATGGACAGGAGTTTTATAGCAATACTTATCTTATAAATGAATTAAGGAATATGATGGTAGAAAACTTATATTGCTATGATAATATTTTAAATATAATTAGTAAAGAAAATAATAAAATTGTTTATTATAGTGGAAATAATAAAATTATTTTAAGCAAAGAGCAAAAATTAAATTTAATTAATAACTTAAAACAGTTTAAAGTATTATCAGATAATAAAGAGTTTTTAAATATGGATTTAAAAGAAACTTCTAAATTTAATTTTAGAATATATTTAGATAAAAATAAAATGAACAATACAGAGAATAGTATTTTTCTAGATGTTTACAAAGAGTATATAATTTTTCAATATTTAGGAGATGAGAATGGTAAAAAAGTATATATAAAAGGTGAACTAGATGAAAAAAATTTTAAATAAAAAAATAAAGATAACATTATTAATGATACTAACAATATATGGGGTTTGTCATATTAGTATATTTAAAATATGGAGTAAAAAGGAATATAATTTTGATAATCTTAAAGGAAAACATTTAGTGGCTTATGTTACTTTAAGAGATGAAGAGGCTAAAGCTATTTTTGAGTTATTTAAAAAAGAAACAGGTTGCACGTATGAATATATTAAGTTACCAACAGAGCAAGCTGTAACAAGAATTTTAGATGAAGCTAAAAATCCTAAAGCAGATATATATATTGGTGGAACCTGTGATGGATATGAGATTTTAAAATTTAATGATGTATTAGAGAAATATAAATCTTTTAATGTGAAGAATATACCAGATAAATTTAAGGACTCTAAGGGATATTGGACAGGGTTTGAAATAGAACCTTTAGCAATTGCTATAAATAAAGATAGTTGGGATAAAAAATTTAATAAAGAACATATACAAAAACCAAGTAGTTTTAATGATTTGTTAAATTCGATATATAAAAATTCTATTATATTACCTAATCCTATAACATCAGGAACAGGATATACTTTATTAGCATCTCTTTATCAACAGCTTGGAGAAGAAGAGTTTATTAAGTTTATAAAAAAAATTAAAGTAAATACTAAAGCCTTTACGGTAAGTGGATTTAATGCAGTTCAAAATGTAGCCTCAGGAGAATATCCTATTACCATAAATTTTTTAGGGGATCAACTTATAATGGAAAAGTCAAATGTAGATTTAATAAATGTAGTTCCTAAAAATGCTGGATGGAATGTAAATGCAGTGGCTAAAATAAAAAATAGAAATAATAATAAGGTGGCTAGTGCATTTATAGATTTTTGCTTATCTGATTATTTAAAGGATAAATTAAATAATTTTTCTACTGGATTATCTACGAAAAATATAAAGCATTATGATTATGATATTTTTCAACAGTATTCCTTTGAAAAAGCAGCACAAAATAGAAATAGAGTAATGGAGCTTTGGAATAATAATTAATATTTAATAAAATTTTTATATTAAATCTCTTAAATGTTACAATTATGAAACATTTAAGAGATTTTTTTGTTGAATTAATGTTTTACTATTTTATTGTAGAGATTTCACGTGAAAACATTATCAAATTAATAGGAGGATTAAAATGTTTGGTTTTTTAAAGCAGGCACCTGCAATTAAAAAATTACCAGCAAATCAAGTGTCTAAAGCATATAAAATTTATCGTTTACGTATGTTTTTAATGATATTTGTAGGATATACTGGTTATTATTTAGTTAGAAAAAACTTTGCAGTGGCATCACCATATTTAATTCAGAATTTTCATTTCTCCAAAGCAGAAATAGGATTAATAAGTACGGGACTTGCTATAACTTACGGATTAAGTAAATTTGTTTTAGGGGGATTATCAGATAAGTCTAATGTAAAATATTTTATTGGAATTGGACTTTTAGGTTCAGCAATACTTAGCATATTTATGGGATTTTCTCATAGTATGGTTATGTTTCTAATATTAATGATTTGTAATGGATTCTTTCAAGGTATGGGAGCACCACCATGTTCTATAGTTATAGGTAAATGGTTCTCTCAAAAAGAAAGAGGATTAAAAATGAGTTTATGGAATATATCTCATAATATTGGAGGAGGACTTATAGCTCCAATAGCAACTTTAGCTATTTTAATATGGGGAGAAAGTCATTTCCAAAGTATATTCTTTTTACCATCAGTTATTTGTATAGCTCTTGCAATATTTGTTTTCTTAATAGGTGCAGATACTCCAGAGTCAGTTGGATTACCATCAATAGAAGAGTATACAGGAGATTATCCAGAGGTTAAAACTGAAGAAAAGGGAACAGATTTATCAGCAAAAGAAATAATGATTAAATATGTTCTTACAAATAAGTATGTATGGTACTTAGCATTAGCAAATGTATTTGTTTATTTAATTAGACAAGGTATAGTTAATTGGATCCCAGTTTATTTAACAGAAGCAAAAGGGTTTTCAGCTGCTAATGCAAACTGGGCTATGTTTTTATTTGAGTATGCAGCTATTCCGGCTAGTATTTTATTAGGATGGTTATCAGATGTATTATTCAAAGGAAAAAGAGCACCTCTTAGTATAATGTGTATGATAGGAGTTATAATTGCTACAGTTGCTTACTGGCAAACAAATAATTATATAATTACAATAATTTCAGTTGCATTTATTGGATGTTTTATATATGGTCCGCAACTTTTAATAGGAATGAATTTAATAGATGTTGTTCCTAGTTTTGCAGTAGGATCAGCTACTGGATTCTCAGGTCTTTGTGGATATCTTTGTGGTGAAACAATGGCAGACTTAGTTTTAGGTTCTATAGCAGATAAATTTGGATGGAACGGAGCATTCATATTTATAATAATAGGAGCTATAGGAGCATTAGCTCTTCTTACTTTAACATTAAAAGTAAGTAAGAATTCAAAGAGAATTTCAGATAGTGAATTAAACTTAGAAACACAAACTTTAGAAGCAGAAGAAGCTTAATATAATTTTATAAAAAACTCACGTAAAATAAATAGATAAAAAATTATGATAACAATTAGTAAAATGAAAGTATAATAAAAACTTTAAAAAATATAATATCACACTAAAGAAAGATAAACATTATTGAAGTAATTTTTAGTTGAATAGTTAAATAACTAAGAAATAACTTTAAGTAATGTTTATTTTTTACGTAAAATTTTTTTATAATATTTTAAAATAATGAAGTTAAAGTAATATAAATAGAATAAAAAGAAATTGAAAGTTATGTTAATAACAAGTTTACTTTGAATATTTTAGAAAAATACTGTAGTATTTGTTTATATAGTTATAATTAAGTATTAAGGAGGATTTATGAATAAAGTATTAAATGTAAAAAGAAAAGATGGAATAGTTTTAGAAGTTTATTTAAAAGAGTTAGATTTATCATATATAAATAAAATAATGGAGTTACAAAATATAGTTTTGCAAGGGTTAGAGGATAGACAATTATATGTGCCGACTAACAGAGAGGAATTTATAAGCTATTTAAATTCTCATGGTAAAATATTAGGATGTGTTACAGAAGAAGATGAATTAATTGCTTTTGGTGTATATTTAAAAAGAGGATATGACAAAAGCAATTATGGATATGATGTAGGAATTGAAGGAGAAGAACTTTTAAAGGTTGGTCATATAGATACTACTATTGTAAAGGAAGAATATAGAGGAAATAGTCTTCAAAAAATAATTTGTAAAGTTTTAGAGGAAATAGGTAAAGAACAAGGTACTCCAATTATGTGTGCTACTGCATCACCATATAATAAATTTAGTGTTAATACATTTATAAAATTAGGATATGAAATAAAAGCAGATAAAATTAAATACGGTGGCTTAAGAAGATATGTATTAATAAAAAATACAAAATAAAAAGTTTCGAGCATGGAATATAAACTACCTATTAGATAAAAGGTTAAGTGAGGAGTGATTTGGATAAGTTACCTTTATAACTCACTATACAGTATGAATAAAAAGTTGCTATAATGTTATTGTAATTAATGAAAAATAAAAAACAAAAGATAAATTTAATAAAAGGATGTGTGATTATGAGAAGAAAATTAATTATAGCAGCATTAAGTATTTTTTTAACTTGTTCTTCAGCAACAGCAGTTAAAGCATACAATGGAGACATTACTATTCCTACACAAAAAGTTGCTGTAGTTGATGGAAAAATAAAATCACAAATACAGGTAGCTAAGGAAAAAACAATTGTAGACCCTTGGATGTACGTGGATGTTAAATTAGATGCAACTAAATCTAAACAAAATAAAAATAATTATGCAGAATTAGCATTAAAAAGAGCTTTTGCATATTTTATAGATAATAAATTATCAATAGGAGATGGAGATTTTTCTATTATATTAAATAATGGTTTTGTAATAAATAAAAATAATTATAAAAGCAAAAAAATAACTAATATAGCAAAAAAAGAAATTTTAGATAAAGATTTCTATAGAGGAGATACAATATTCAAATTAGCATATTTATATCACGATAATGCTATAGAAAGAACAACTTATTGGAAGCTTATAGATACTATAGATCTTCCTGCTGGGTCAAGTCATACTTTAAATAAAAAATATTCAGTAGGAATAAATAAAAATGAGCAGTTAAACATTGGGCAAGCACTTGGAATAAAACTTATAACAGGAGCAGAAGTTAGTGGAGGAGCAGATTGTAAATTTGCTAGTGCTAAAATATTAGCTAAGTTAAATGGTGAGTTAAATAGAACAGTTTCTAAAACTTTTGAAAATAGTAGAAAAATAAACTCAGTTTTTGAAAGTAACACTAATATTTCTTATAATGTAAGCAATGAGGATAAGGTTGTTTTAAGATATCAATTAGTAGATAATTTTAAAGTAGATAGTGAAACTTTTAAAAATGCTACAAGTAAATTAGAGTCTTTAATGAATACTTCAGGAGTTAAAATAGTAAAGATTATTCCTACGGCAGGTACAGAGGGTGTAGATGTACCAATGGATCAAGTATTTGATATAACAATAAAAAAATAATATTTTAAATAGAAGTGGCAAGTATTGACTACAAACTGTTTAAATTATAACTTTGAACTTTTATAGTAAAAAAGTTGTAATTATTCAGTTTTTGGAAATACTTGCTACTTTTTTTATTAATGCGTATATTACCTTTAATTAAAATTTAGCAAAATACATTTAGTTCTAAAAATATTATGAAAGGAATATTATTTTAACAGTTATTGTGAATATAAACATTAAATATATGATTTTATTTTACTTTAAAATTGTTGTGAAGAAGTTTGTAAAAGGAGGTATTATGGAAGAAAAATTTTTGAATATTGAACATTTAAAGTATGTGTTAAAAAAAGGGTTCTGGATAATTGTATTAATAATTTTTATTTCAACTTCAATTGGAGCATATGCAACTTATAGTAAAAATTCTAATTTAAAATTATCATATGTTACTAAAACTGAAATATTTATAGGAAATACTCCAGATATGGAAACTATGCATACAAAAGAACAGTTAGACTCCTATAATTCTATAATAAACTATTGTATTGAATTAGCTTATATGAACAATTTTTCACATCAATTAGTTGAAAAATATAATATACAAGCTGATGCAGAAATAATTCAAAGTGGATTAAGCATTATTAAAAATGAAAAGTTACCTATAGTTGAAATATCATATACTAATTCAAATACTAATGAAATGATAGAAATTTTAAATGCTGCATCTAAGGAGTTTAAAGAAAGTATTAAAAAGATTATTGAAAGAGTTCATATAAAAACATTAGAAGAGCCTATTATTAATACTATATATCCTACAAAGAAAAATTTTATTTTACCATCATTTGTAGTAGGTTTATTATTAAGCTTAGTGTTAGTGTTTTTATTAGATTATTTTGATAATAGAATAAAAAACAAAGAGGAGGTAGAAAATTTAATAAATGTAGTTGTTATTGGTGAAATTTTAGAGGAAGATAAAAAGATAATTAAAGGAGAAAATAATGTTCATAGTTGATAAAATGCCTAAATCTATAGAGGCAGAATCTTATAGAGCTTTAAGAACTAATATACAATATTCATCTATTGATAAAAAATTAAAAGTTATAGTAGTAACTAGTAGTGAACCCAATGAGGGTAAAACTACAGTATCAGGAAATATAGCTTGTGTATTAGCTCAAAATAATAGTAAAACTTTACTTATAGATTGTGATTTTAGAAATCCCAATGTTAATAAAAGATTAGGCATATCTAATGAAAATGGATTATCAGAAGTTTTAATTGGAAATAAGGATAAAAGTGAAGTTATAACTAGAATAAATAAGAATTTATCTGCATTAACTACAGGAAAAATTCCTCCTAATCCTTCTGAAATGATAGGTTCAAATACAATGAAAGAATTATTAAAAAGTTTAAAAGATGAATATGATTATATTATAGTGGATACTCCACCTTTACTTGTAGTTACAGATGGGCAATTACTAGCTGCTAATGCTGATGGTACTATATTAGTTGTTAAAGCTGAAAAAACAAAACAAAAACAATTGATGGAAGGTAAAAAAGCACTAGAGATTGTAAAAGCTAATATAATAGGTGTAGTTTTAAATGGAATTAGTAAGAAAGTTAATAAATATTATGGTTATTATAAGTATGAAGAAAATAACAAAAGAAAAAGAAAAAAATAGTTCCAACTTATAAAAGATTAGATAGTAATAGTGAAATTAAAATTAGCCTTTAATATATAAAAAATATAAAAGGAGTTAAATTTATGAAAAAAAAAAGAATTTATTTATCTTCACCACATATGGGAAGTAAAGAAGAGTCCTTTATAAAAGAAGCTTTTAAAAGCAATTGGATTGCTCCTTTAGGGCCTAATGTAACTGAATTTGAAAGAGAAATTGCAAATAAGGTTAATGTGAAAGGAGCAACTGCATTAACTTCGGGAACAGCAGCACTGCATATGGCAATAAAATATTTAAATGTAAAGAAGGGAGATAGGGTATTTTGTTCTAGTTTAACCTTTGCTGCTAGTTGTAATCCCATAATATATGAGGGTGGTATTCCTGTATTTATAGATTCAACATATGAGAGCTATAATATGTGTCCTATTGCTTTACAAAAAGCTTTTGAAGAACATAAAAAGAAAGGTATTTTGCCTAAAGCTGTAATAGTTGTTCATCTTTATGGACAAAGTGCTAATATGGATAAAATATTGAATATATGTAATAAATATAACACACCAATAATTGAAGATGCAGCAGAGTCTTTAGGAGCTACTTATAAAGGTCAGCAAACTGGTACTTTTGGAGAATTTGGATTATATTCTTTTAATGGAAATAAAATAATAACAACTTCAGGTGGAGGAGTTATTATTTCTAATAATGAAGAGGCCTTAAATAAAATTAGATTTTGGTCAACTCAATCAAGAGAAAATGAAAGACATTATGAACATAAAGAGTTAGGTTATAATTATAGGATGAGTAATGTTTTGGCAGGAATAGGAAGAGGACAATTACAAGTATTAAGAGAAAGAATTAATAAAAAAAAGGAAATATTTCAATGCTATAAAAGAGCTTTTTCAAATATTAGTGATATAGAAATGATGCCAATTTGTGATTATGGAGAGCCTAATTATTGGTTAAGTGTGTGTACTATAAATAAAAATTCTAAAGTTAAACCGTTAGATATTATATTAGCTTTAGAATTAGAAAATATAGAATGTAGACCTGTTTGGAAACCTATGCATTTACAACCTTTTTATAAAAGTTTTGAATTTTATAGTAAAAATGAAAGAAAAAACAGTATATCAGAAGATATATTTAATAGAGGATTATGTTTGCCTTCTGATACTAAAATGGATGGAAAGGATTTAGATAATATTATAGAGATAATAAAAAGATTATTCTTATAGTTAAATAAAAGCTGTAGAAAGACAAGCTGTTAATTAAAAGGAAAATGGCTATGAAAAAATTAGGAAGAAACAATAGATTAAATTAATAATTTTAGTAATGGTGAGATAAATGGAAAAAGTTTTGTATATTACAACTGTTAGTTCTACTATAAATATATTTTTAACTGAGCATATAAAAATGTTAATAAAAAATGGGTATGAAGTACATTGTGCTAGTTCTATAGATAAATTATTAAATGAAGAATTAAAAAATAATGGAGTAATACATTATGAAATTCCTTTTGTTAGAAACCCTTTGAGTTTTAATAATGTTAAAGCTTTTATAGAATTAATAAAAATTAATAAAAGAAATAGATATAACATCATACATGTACATACCCCTATAGCATCTATATATGGTAGGATATTGAAAATAATTTATAAAAATATAAAAATAATTTATACAGTCCATGGATATCATTTTCTTAAGGAAGGTACTAAATTAGGCTGGTTATTATATTATCCTATAGAAAAAATTATGGCTAAATTTACAGATGTAACTATAACTATTAACGAAGATGATTTTAAAATAACTAAGGATAAACTAAAACCAAAACAAACTTATCTAGTAAATGGAGTAGGTATTGATTTGAATATTTATAAAAATCTATCTTTGCAAAAGATAAATTTAAAAAGAAAGGAACTTAATTTAAAATCAAATGACTTCATTATTTTAATGATTGCAGAATTAAATAAAAATAAAAATCATATACAACTTATAAAAGCATTAGAACTTTTAAAGAATAAATATTGTAATATTAAAGTTTTGTGTGTAGGAGAAGGACCGTTATTAGAATATTTAATAGAAGAATGTACTAATAGAAATTTAAAAGAAGATATAAAGTTTTTAGGTTTTAGGACAGATATAAATGAATTAATAAATTGTTCAGATTTAGGAATACTTTTGTCATACAGAGAAGGACTACCAAGATGTTTAATGGAATTTATGGCTAATGGGAAAAAAATAATTGCTACTAATATAAGAGGGTGTAAAGATTTAATTCGTAATGAAGAAGTTGGATTTTTGGTAAACAAAGGAGATTATAAAGGTACTGCTAAAGCTATAGAATATTGCTATTTAAATAAGAAAAATAATTTTTTTATTCCAAAAGAAATATATAACTATGACATAAATAATATATTAAAAGATATTGAAACTATTTATGATAGTATTTAGGAGAAAAAATTATGGTTAGTATTATTTTACCAGTATATAATGTGGAAAAGTATATTGAAAGATGTATGGAAAGTTTAATTAATCAATCTATGAAAGATATTGAAATTATAGTTATTAATGATGGTTCTGTAGATAAAAGTTTAGATATTTTAAATAAATATTTGGAAAAAGATAATAGAATAAAAATTATAAATAATTCAAATAAGGGTGTTTCATATTGTAGGAATATAGGGATAGAAGTTTGTAATGGTAACTATATTATGTTTGTTGATAGTGATGATTGGTTGGATTTAGATATGGTTAATCTTATGTTTCAAAAATGTGAAAAAGAAAATGCTGATTTAATTATGTGTACTTATGTAAGAGAATTCAAAAATCATTCTAAAGAAAGAATTTTTGAATTGCCTGAATTAACAATATATGAAGGAGAAGATATAAATAATAAATTAAATAGAAAGCTTATAGGTCCAGTTGGAAAAGAGGTATCAAATCCATCAACCTTAGATTCTTTAGGAACAGTATGGGGTAAACTATACAAAGCTTCATTTATAAAAAAAAATAAATTTAAATTTATTGATTTATCAATTATTGGATCGGCAGAAGATGTTTTATTTAATATATATATATTGAATAAATTAAATAAGATAGTTATTTGGAATAAACCATTATATCATTACTGGAAGGATAATCCTAAGTCATTAACAACTAAATATAAAGTTAATTTAATAGAAAAGTGGAAAATTTTATTTGAATATATAGAATATTTTATAATAGAAAATAATTTAAATGAAGAATTTACAGAAGCTTTAAGAAATAGAATTTGTACTTCAGCTTTGGGGTTAGGATTAAATGAATGTAGTAAATATAATAAATCCTCATGGAAAATAAAAAAAAATAATATAAAAAAATTTTTAGATGAAGAGATTATGATAAATGCATATAAAGATTTTTCACTTAAACATTTTTCTTTTTGTTGGAAATTTTTTTATTTTTTAAATAAATATAGATTTTATAAGAGTACTTACTTAATGTTAAATTGTATAGAATTTTTAAGATGTAGAGTTTAAAAATCATTTATAACTATTAAAAATTAAGGAATAAACAATGTATAAGAAAGGTGAATTAAGTGACTTTAATAAGTGTAATTATTCCTGTATATAATGTAGAGAAATATTTACAACAATGTGTAGAAAGTGTGTTAAATCAATCTTTTAAAAATATTGAAGTTATTTTAATAAATGATGGTTCAACAGATAATTCTAAGAAAATATGTAATGAATATGAATTAAAAGACAGTAGAGTTAAAGTTATACACAAAAAAAATAAGGGACTATCTCACACTAGGAATGTAGGAATAAAAGCTTCAAAAGGAGATTATTTATTATTTTTAGATAGTGATGATTATTGGGTTTCAAATTCTTTAGCAGCCATTGAAAAATATACAAAATATGGTGTAGATGTAGTATTTTTAACATCAGCTAAATTTTTTGAAAAAGATAATCTATTAGAAAAAAATTTTGAGTGTTTAAATAAATATGAGATTAATAATAAAACTCAAGAAGAAGTTTTAAAGTATTTAGCTAACATTGAAAAATTTCCAGGAAGTGCATGTACTAAATTAGTTAAAAAATCTTTAATCATAGAAAAAAAAATATTTTTTCAAAAAGGGTTACTAAGTGAAGATATTGATTGGAGTACTAAACTTTTAATAGAGGCTAAATCTTTTTATGTATGCAATGTTAATTTTTATATTTATAGAAAGCAAAGACAAGGATCTATAACTAATAGAATAAGTTATAAAAATGTGAAAGATTTATTATTTATTATAAAAAAATGGAGTGAAAAATGTGAAAAAGGAGAAGTAGCTATTAATTTAAAACCTTATATTTTAGCAATATATTCTTATGAATATATTGTATTAATAGGATTAATATTTTTTCTTCCTAAAAATACTAGAAAGTTATTTTATAAAGATATAAATAAATTAAGAGTTTTGCTTAAATATGGAAAAACTAAAAAAGTTAAGATAGTTAAGCTTGTAGTTAAGGTATTAGGGGTAGTACCAACTGCATATATTCTTAATAAGTATATAAACATATCCTCTAAATAAGAAAGTATAAAGGTTGGGTACAATGATAAAAAAAATTTTAAAGATATTAGTATATTTTATTATTTTTATTTTATTTATATATGGTGTTTCAACAATAATAAAACTTAAATTTACTACAGTAATGATTTCTATCATATTAATTGGTATATTTTTTTATTTGAATTTTAACTTCATAAAAAATAATAAATTGAAAAGTTTATTTTGTTCATTATTCTTTATTAAATTAATGCTGTTAATATATGATATAGCAAATAAAAATTTACCTATGACTAGTGGTGATTTTCAAGTTTATCATATGTTCTCTAATGATATAATAAGTAGAACAAATAGTATATGGGAAGTTCTTTCTCTTTCATCAGGTACAGATTTATATCTTAAATTTAATGCATTACTTTATATATTATTAGAAAATAATTATAATGTACCGTATCTTTTTACCTTTATTTTTTCTTTAATACTTACAATTTATTTATATAAAACAGCCTTTCTTATAACAAAAAATGAAAAAGCATCAAGTGCAATAGTAATTTTATGGATGATAACACCAATGGAAATAATATATTCAATCACATATTTAAAAGAAGTATATATTCAAATGTTTTTTATAATTTCTTTATATAAAATAATTGAATATATACAAAAAGGAAAAAAAATATCAGCTATATTAGCTTTAATATTTTCTATTATACCTACCCTTAGTCATTCGGGAATGATAGGAATAGTAGGTATATATATATTAATTATAGCTTTTTATAACTATAAAGAAAGAAAATTAAAATTTAGAATAAAAGCAGTAATTGCTTTAGTGTTAATATCTACATTTATTTTAGTAACTCCATTAGGAGAAAAAATGACTACTAAATTTAAAAATATAAATGATGCGGAAGATATGATAGAACAAACTCAAAATGTAGAAGGCAATACGGCATATATTATAAATACTCCAGAAAATAGGAAAGATTTATTATTACAAACTCCTTATAGATTTTTAATGTTTGCAATATCACCACTTCCTTGGCAAATAATTTCCTTAGAAACAACTATTGCTTGGATTTTAGATGGATTATTACAATATTTTATTTTTATATTTTATTTATTATATTTTATTAAATATAGACCTAAAAATGAGGAAGAAAGGATATATAAATATTTATCCATAGCAATTTTTTTAGTAACGTATTTAATTTTTGCTTGGGGAACTAGTGCTTATGGAACTGCTATGAGACATAGATTGAAAATATATCCTATGACATTAATTTTTATGTATGAATATTGGAAAAAAATTAAATATGAATTTAAAAAAGAGAAAGGAATAAAGGGCTATGAAAAAGCAGTTAATAAGTGTAATAGTGCCTATTTATAAGGTAGAAAAATATCTTTCTCAGTGTATTTTAAGTTTAACAAATCAAAGTTATAAAAATTTAGAAATAATATTGATAGATGATGGGTCGCCAGATAATTGTGGAAATATTTGTGACGATTTTTCTAAATTAGATAAAAGAATTAAAGTTATTCATAAAGATAATGAAGGCTTAGCAGAGGCTAGAAATGTAGGATTAAATGTTGCTAAGGGAGAATATATTGGATTTGTAGATAGTGATGATTGGATACATCCAAATATGTATGAAAATTTAATAAATACGGCTTTGAAATATAAGGCTGAAATAGTAGAGTGTAAGTTTAAGAAGCTTTATAAAAGAAATATTTATTTGAAAGAAAATAATTATATTAAAAAAACAATAGAATTTAACAATAAAGAAGCTTTAAAAAATCATTTGCAAGGCAAATATCTTTATAGAGCTGTTTGGAATAAAATCTATAAAAGAGAATTATTTAAGAACATACGTTTTCCTAAAGGAAAATTGGCAGAAGATTTATATATTACTTATAAGTTATTTTATTTATCAAAAAAAACTGTCTATTTAGATTTTGAAGGATATTACTATTATATAAGAAACAATAGTATTATGGGAAAAAAAGAAGAAAAGCTAATTGTTTCTATTTTACAAGGAACGAAAGATAAACATGCTTTTATATGTAACAATGTACCAGAACTTAAGGAAAGAATGGATAATATTTATACCAATACTTTATTAAAAGCATATGCATATTTTTCTAGTGAGAAATATACAGGTATTAATAAATATAAAATTAAAATAAATAAAGAGTTAAATAGAAAAGATATTAAAGCTAGCAAAATTTGTAAAATAGCCCTTTTTACCTATAAGATATGGCCACACTTATGTGCAACATTAATAAATTTATTAGAAGAAAGAAAAAGATAATTAGAGGTGTTAAATGAAAGCAGAAATAAGTGTTATAGTTCCAGTTTATAATGTTGAAAAATATTTAAATAATTGTATTGAATCTATAATAAATCAAAGTTTTAAAAATATAGAAATATTATTAATTGATGATGGATCTACAGATAATAGTGGAGAAATTTGTGATGAGTATGGAAAAAAAGATAATAGAATTAAAGTTATACACAAAGAAAATGAAGGGGTAAGTATAGCTAGAAATACAGGAATAAATAATGCTGAAGGTAAATATATAGCTTTTGTAGATAGTGATGATTTTATACATAAAAATATGTATGAAATTTTATATAAGTTTATGTGTAAAGAAAAAACAGATGTGGTTATGTGTAAATATAATAGAGTTTTACCAAATAATGAATTAATAAGTGAAGAAGAACCATTAAAAGCTGGTATATATAATAAAGATGAAATATTCAATAATTTAATTTTACCTATGATAGGAAATGAATTAGAGGATTTAGGTGAACCTCTTATAATGGGAAGTATTTGGAGATGCTTATATAAAAAAGATATTATAGATAAAAATAAAATAAAATTTCCTAGGATAAAAATAGCAGAGGATATGCTTTTTAATTTAGATTATTTAGGAAGATGTTATAAGGCTAAAGTGATAAATAAACAATTATATTATTATAGGTATAATAAAGAATCTGCTACAAAGCATTATAAAGATAATTTGTGGGAAATAGCTATGGAACAAGTGAATTTAACAGAGAAAAAATTATTAAAGTTAAATTTATTAAATGAAAAAAGTAAGGAAAGGTTAAAAACAAATAAATTACAATATATAATTTGGAGTATTATAAATGAAGCTCATCCTAAAAATCTTAAAAATTATAAACAAGCAATAAAGAAAATGAAGAGATTTGGAAAAGATAATAATACAAAGGAAGTATTGACCTGGGAAAATATAAGGTATTATCCTTTAAAGCAAAGAATTGCATTAATATGTATGAAACTTAAGTTGTATAGTCTTATTTATATTTATGAAAATAGAAAAATAAAAAATAGTTAAATAATAAAATTTATTTTATATAAATATTTAGGAGTGTTAAAAAAGTGATAAATAAAGATGAAGAAGTCATTAACGTATTACATTGTTTAAATAATTTAGCTAATGGAGGGATTGAGACTCTTTGTCTAAATATAAATAAAAATATTGATAAAAATAAATATAAATTTCATTACTTTATGACAATTGGAAATAATTTCTATTATAAAAGTAAAATGGAGGATTTGGGTGGAAAAGTACTTTGCTATAAAAATAAAAACGCATTAATTTTTTTTTGTAAAGTAATACCAAAGAGAGTAAGACATATTTATGAGATAATTAAAATTTTAAAAAAAGAAAAATATTATGCTATTCATATACATAATTGTAGTGATATGAGT
>NZ_WHJC01000036.1 GCF_009295725.1 Clostridium tarantellae | reverse complement strand
AATAACAGGGTTGAATCCTTTTTTCTATACTTTTTCACCTAATAGGTGAATTTTTTTTTGTAGAAAAGCATTATTTTAAGCCATATCTATTATGATTTTTATTTTTTCATGAATAATTAGGGATTAATATTATACAGAACTTTTTTTACTTTAAACTTTTAATTATTATTTTTTCTTTATTTTAAATATACTAATTGCAGCTGCTGATATTACAGCCCCTAATGCTACTAAAGCTTTCATTGGCACTTTAACATTATTTGCATTTTTATTTTTTAATAAAGTATCTTTATGTATTTTTTCTTCTTCACCTACAACTTCATCTATTAAATTTATATCTTCACCAACTATTACTTCTCTAGGTACAATAGTTTTATTGCCATCTTTATCTTCTATAGAATAAATTAATTTATATCTACCATTAACTTTATTATTTACTTTTCCATCTACTTTAATTAATGAAGTTATATTTCCATCTTTTTTATCTTTACCTATAATACCTTCCATAGGATTAAATTCTTCTGAATTTTTAATTATAATTTTTTCTGCACCTTCTATTATTGGAAAATCTTCTTTTACAACAGTTACTTCTCTTTCTTCTCTCGTTATTTTATTGTCTTTATCTTTAACTAAATAATTCAATTTATAAATTCCAGTATTTTCACTATCAACACTACCTTCTACTTCTATACTTTCTGCTAAATCTTCATTGTTTTTATCAACAGCTATTACTCCTTGTTTTTTATCAAATTTTTCTCCAATTTTTATTTTTATATTTTCATTTCCAAATATAACTGCATTATCATTACTGATTACTTTTACTACTCTTGTAATAATTGTTTCATTTCCTTCTTTATCTACAACTGAATAAATAATATTATATTCTCCAGCAATATTATTGTTAATATTTCCAATGATTTTCAAACTATCAGTTAAATTATTATTTTCTTTATCTAAAGCTATTACACCTAATTTAGGATCAAATGAGGAACCTATTTTAATAGTAATATTTTCTGCCCCTCTTATTGTTGGCTTTTCATTAGTTGTTACAGTAATTATTCTATTAGCTACTGATTTATTTCCATCTTTATCTATAACTGAGTAAATCAAATTGTATCTTCCATTAATTTCATTATCTACGTGAGCTTCAATTTTTATTTCTTTACTTAAATCTCCATCTTCCCTATCAAAAGCTACTATACCTTCCATAGCATCAAATGATTGCCCTTCATTTATAGTTACATCCTCTACTCCCCTTATTACTGGTTTTTCATTGTTTCTTACAGTTATCACTCTTCTAACTATAGATTTATTACCATCATTATCTATTACAGAATAAATTAAATTATATAACCCATTTATATTAGTATCTACATGACCTTCTATACTAATTTTATCTGTTAAATCTCCATCTTCTTCATCAATAGCAATAACACCATCTTTTTCATGAAAAACTTCACCTTTTATTACTGAAATATCTTCTATACCATTTATTATAGGTTTTTTATTAGTTCTTACTGTTACCACTCTAGTTACTATTGATTTATTTCCATCTTTATCGGATACAGAATAAACTAAATTATAATTTCCATTAACTTTATTATTTATATTTCCTGTTACTACTATTGAATTTGTTAAATCTCCATTTTCTTTATCTATTGCTACTATTCCTGATAAAGGATTAAACTCATCTCCTACTTTTATGGTTATATTTTCAGCTCCTCTTATTATTGGTTTTTCATTAATTCTTACTGTTACTATTCTAGTTACTGTTGATTTATTTCCATCTTTATCAGATACTGAATAAACTATATTATATACACCTGCAACTTTATTATTAATAATTCCTGTAGTTTTTATATTTGCTGTTAAATCTCCATCTTCTGCATCTGTAGCTATTACTGATTCCATTAAATCAAAATTTTCTCCTTCTTTAATAGTGATATCTTCTACTCCTTTTATTATTGGTTTATTATTACTTCTAACTACAACTTTTCTTGTAATAGTAGATTTATTTCCATCACTATCATTAACAGAATAAATTAAATTATATTTTCCACTAACTTTATTGTTTACATAACCAGATATACTTATATTGTTAGTTAAATCTCCATCTTCTTCATCTGTGGCAACTATTCCTGTCATTGGTTCAAAAATATCATTAACATTTATAGTTATATCATCTACACCTCTAATTATTGGTTTTCCAAGTGTTCTTACAGTTACTCGTCTTGTTACTACGGATTTATTTCCATCTTTATCGGATACAGAATAAACTAAATTATAATTTCCATTGACCTTATTATCCACATATCCAGATATCTTTAAATTACTAGTTAAATCTCCATCTTCTTCATCATGAGCTATTACACCTGTCATAGGATTAAATGAATCATTTATATTTATATTAAGATCTGATGTTCCTGTTATAATTGGCTTTTTATTGCTTCTAACTGTTACTTTCCTTGTTATAGCAGAAATATTTCCATCTGTATCCTTAACTGTATAAATTAAATTATACTCTCCACTAACTTTAGTATTCACATTACCTGATATAGTTATATTGTTAGTTAAATCTCCATCTTCTTTATCTACAGCCATTATTCCTAACATAGTATTAAAGTCTTCATTGGTTTTTATAGTAATATCTTCTGTCCCATTTATTATAGGTTTATCATTAGTTCTTACAATTACTCTTCTTGTTATAGAGTATTGATTCCCATCACTATCTACAACTGAATAAACCAAATTATAATTATTAGCAATTTTATTATTAACAACCCCACTTATATTTATAGATTTATTTAAATTTCCATCTTCTTCATCATGAGCCATTACACCTAATAAAGGATCAAAATTATCTCCTGTTTTTATAGAAATATCATCTACCCCTACTATTACAGGCTTATTTTTACTTCTAACTGTTATGTTCCTTAAAACGGTAGTTTTATTTCCATCCTTATCTATAACTGAATAAATTATATTATATATGCCTGGAACAGCACTATTTGCCTCACCTGATATTTCTATTTTTGAAGTTAAATCTAAATCTTCCTTATCTGTAGCAACCACTCCTACCCTTGGATCAAAATTATCTCCTGTTGATATTATTATATTATCTACTCCTATAATATGTGGTTTATCATTGCTTTTTACAATTACAGTTCTTGTAGCTATAATATGATTTCCTTCCTCATCTTCTACAGAGTAAACCAAATTATATTTTCCACTTATTTCTTCAACTACTTCTCCTGTAAGCTTAATCTTATTCGTTAAGTCTTTATTTTCCCAATCTTTAGCTATTACACCTTTGAGAGGGTTAAAATATTCTCCTGTTTTTATAGTTACATTATCTGCTCCAATTATTGAAGGCCTTTTACTAGGTATAACTCTTACTGTTCTAGTTCCTATTGTTGTATTTCCTATACTATCTGTAACAGAATAAACTAAGTTATATCTACTTGTTACATTAGTATTTACCTGTCCGCTAATCTGTATTTTTGAAGTTATATCGCCCTCCTCTTCATCCTTAGCAACAACTCCCTTAAGTGGATTAAACTCATCTCCGATTCTTAAAACTAAATTATCTAATCCTGATAAAATTGGTTTTTTATTTTGTCTAATTATAATTCTTCTTTTAATTACAGTTTCCTTACCCCAACTATTCATTACTGAATAATCCACTGTATAAACACCTGTATTATTTATGTCTACATCACCACTTATAACTAATTTATTTGTAATATCACCATCTCTATCATCAACAGCAGCAATACCTTCATTTACATCAAATTTATCCCCAATTTTTATTTCAATATCTTCAGCCCCTTTTATTTCAGGTGGTGTGTTATAAATTGCTTTCAATCCACTTTCTGTTATTTCAAATGCTACATCATTAATATTTTTAAATCCTGCAACACCTCTAATTCCATGAGAATAATCTTCTTTGGCGTTAATAATATTTCCTAAAATTAGCTGTTTGCTTGGTTCTGCATGCCATAATTTTATAATGTCTCCATAATCATAATTAAATTCTTTTAAAGGATTTAATTTAGCTGAAGTTCCTCTTGATAAACCATCTAAAGTAATAGTTAATTTTTCTTTTAAATTTTTATCTAATATTGATACTTTAAAATAATCTTTTTTAACATAATAATTATGTAAATGAGACCAAGATTGATCATATACTTTAATTTGTTTTTTATCTTCATTAAATCCTATTTTAAATTTTTCTCTATGTCTAACTCTGCCAATTCCCTCTGTACAAATTATATTTTTTTCTAAAGCTTTTCTTTGAGAAACTATAACTTTCCTTTTCGCTAAAGCCTTATTTCCTAAACTATCTATAACTGAATACTCTAATATATTTTCTCCTTCAATAGTATTGTTAACAGTACCTGCCACAGCAATTTTTTTTGAAATATCCCCATCTTCTAAGTCTAAAGCTGTAACACCTTTCATTTTATCAAATAAATCTCCTACTTTTATATTGATATCATCTAATCCTTTTAGTTGAGGACTACTATTATATTTAGCTTTTAATCCATCTTCTGTTATTTCGAATTCTACATTTTCTATTTTATTAAATCCTTCTACTCCTTGTATTCCATCTAAATAATTTTCTCTACCTTCTATAATCTCTCCTTCTATTCTTTGCTTATTACTATTACTACTCCATAATTGTATTACATCTCCATATTCATATTTAAATCCTCTTAACAATTTTAATTTCTCTGATGTTCCTTTATCTATTCCATTTAAGTTAATTAATAATTTTTCTGTTCTATTTCTATCTATTATTTTTATATAAAAACTTTTTTCATTTTTATTAGAAATATTAATAAAATCATCTTTTTCATCATATAACTTAAATTCCTTTTTAAAATCATCAAATCCTATTTTAAAAATATCTTTTATATCTTCTTCACCTAAATTATCTATATGTATTACATTATTTTCTAATTTACTAGGTTCAGCCACAGTTATCATTCTAGTAATTTTCGTTTCTCTTCCCCATTTATCCATAACTTTATATTCTATTGGATAATTTCCTGCTATTTCTGTATTAACTTCACCTGTAATAACTAACTTATTTGTAATGTCACCATCATGATCATCTGTTACTAAAACTCCTTCTAATTTATTAAATGAAGAGTTTACTCTTATTTTTAAATTTTCTACCCCTATTATTTTAGGTTCCTCATTATAAATTGATTTCAAACCATTTTCTGTTATTTCAAATACCACATTATCTATATAATCTCTATTTTGTATTTTATCTGAATAATCTTCTTTTGCTTCTATTATATTTCCATCTATACTATCCCTTCCAGGTTCTGCATACCAAAGTTTTATAATATCTCCATATTCATATTTAAATCCATTTAAAATATTTAATTTATCAGAATTACCTTTATCAACTCCCACAATATTAACATTTAACTTTTCAATTCCTAATTTATTAAAAATTTGAATTTGAAAATATTTATTTTCTTTAAAATATGGTTGAATAACTATATCTCTTTGATTTATTACTCTAAACTCTTTATTTCCTTCATCAAAAGTTATATCAAATTTATTTGAATTAGAATATTGTGCCAATCCATTTACATGTATAATATTATTCTTTAATTTTTTTTCTTCTTTTTCTTCTGCTAATACAATTGCTATATTTTGATTTATACCTAAAATTGCACTTATAACTAAAGCTATTAATTTTTTTTTCTTCATCTTTTTTCCTCCCAATTAATTGTATTGGTGTTTATGGGTATAAGTTTACTTTTTAATTTTTCATTCATATATAAATCAATTATTTATTTAATAACAACAATAAAATTTTAATATCTTTCTATCTTTATTATTCTTTAAATATTTTAAATTTATAATATTTTTTACATTCCAATATTTTCAACAAAAAGAACCAAGCAAAATATTTTATAATTTACTTGGTTCTTTAATTTATTCTTTTTTTCTACGAATAAATGTACCTATAGCCATTAATATTAAACCTATTATATTTAAAGGTTTCGGTTTCTTATCATAAGGAACTAATTCTTGCACATTAGCTTTCCCATTTTCATCATATAAAATATGTTCTTTTTCTTCATCTATTTTTTCATTTAAATTAACTGCTTCATCTCTTTCTACAGTTATAACTCTATTTTGCTCTAATTTATTTCCATCTTCATCAATTATAGAGTATTGCAAATTATAACTTCCATTTTTATTATCTACCATACCTTTAATTTTTATTTTATCTGTTAAATCTACTCCTTTATTATTTCTTGCAATTATTCCTTCCATAGGATTAAATTCTTCTAAATTCTTTATTAATATATCTTCTGCTCCTATTAACTTTGGTGTATTAATATCTGAAACATTCACATTTCTTATTATTTGTGTTTTAACTCCTTCCTTATCAATTAAAGAATATATCAATTTATATTTTCCCACTTTAGTAAAATCTACTTTTCCTTCTACCTTAACTAAATTTGTTAAATCATTATTATTCTTATCTTTTGCTATAACACCTAGCTTTGGATCAAACTCTTCTCCAAGATTTACTTCTATATCATCTATTCCTTGTATTAAAGATTCTTTATCATTTTTAACTAATATAGATCTAGCGACTACGGCTTTAACTCCATTTTTATCTGTTAATGAATAAATCAATTTATATTTACCAGTTTTATTTGTATCAACATTACCTATTACTTTAATTAATTTAGTAACTTCTTCTTCAGTCTTATAATTTATACTTACTCCCGCCATAGGATCAAAAATATCGCCTTCTCTTAATATGATATTTTCTACTCCCTTAATTAAATTACCATTTTGATTTTTAACCTTTATAGTTCTAGTAACTGTTGTTGTTTTTCCTAATCTATTAGTTACTGAATATACTAAATTATAAACTCCTGGAATATTAGTATCTACTTTTCCTACAACCTTTATATTTTCATTTAAATCATTAGAAATAATATCCATTGCAGTAATACCTAATAATGGATCAAATTCATCTCCAAAATTTAAAATCAAATCATTTATTCCATGAATTATAGGAGTATCCTTATCAACAATTTTTATATCTCTATTAGCCGACCTTAAAATTCCCTCTTTATCTAAAGCAGAATATACTAATCTATATATTCCTGGAATATTAGTATTTACTGTACCTTTAACTTGCAATGTTTCTGTTAAATCTTCACCTTTATAATTATTTAATATTACTCCAAATCTAGAGTCAAAATTATCTCCTACTCTTAATGTGACATCATCTACTCCACTTAAAATTAAAGCAGTTGCAGATGTAACGGTTATAATTCTTCTTTCCGAAAATTTCTTTCCATAATTGTCTGTAAAAATATATAATAAATTATAATCGCCTTCAATATTGGTATCTACAGTGCCTATTACTTCTATTGAAGTTATGATTTGATCTTCTTTTAAATTAGTTATTTCTATTCCAGCTTTAGGATCAAAATCATAATTTTTATTTACTATAATATCTTCAAGACCTCCTATTATAGGTTCTTCTGGATTTTCTACTATTACATTTCTAGTTAAAATTATTTTATTTCCCTTACCATCTGATACTAAATAAATTACTTTATATGTTCCTGTTTTAGTAGTATCTACAAATCCTATTATTTCAATATTTTCACTTATATCATAACCATCTACAGTTTTTGCTGTAACTCCAGCCATTAAATCAAAAATTTCACCTAACTTTATAGAAGTATCTTCAATTCCTAGAATTATAGGCGCATCTAATGATTTTACTGTTATAGTTCTAGTTAATGAAGTTATATTACCATCACTATCTTTAATAGAATAAATTAAAGGATATTTTCCTTGAATTTTATTGTCTACTACTCCTGTTATGCTTATTAGTTCAGTTAAATTTCCATCTTCTATATCTATTGCTTCTACTCCTAATCTTAGATCTAAATTTTCACCTATTTTTATAACTTTATTATCAAGTCCTCTTATTTCTGGCTTTTCATTACTTCTCACTCTAACTTTTCTTTTTACAATAGTTTTATTTTCATCTGAGTCTACTACAGAATACATTATTTTATATAGTCCAACATTATTTGTATCTACTTTTCCCAAAACATCTAATTTATTAGTTAAATTTCCATCTTCTACATCCAATACTTCTATATTTAACATAGAATCAAAAGTATCTCCTACTTTTATAGTAATATCATCCACTCCATTAATTATTGGAGCTTCATTACTTCTTACATTAACTATTCTTTTAGCTATAATTTCATTATTATCATCATCTTTTACTAAATAAGTTAATTCATACTCTCCCACAATATTAGCATTTATTTTTCCAATAACTTCTATTGATTCTGTTAAATCTCCATCTTCTTCATCTTTAGCTATTACTCCTGATAAAATATCAAAAGTATCTCCTACTTTTATAGTGATATCATCCAACCCTTTAAATGTTGGTTTTGTATTACTTTTAACCTTTATAACTCTAGGTATATTAACCATATTACCATCACTATCAGCTACTGAGTAAACTAATTTATATTCATCTGGTATTAAATTGTTAATTTCTCCCTCCACCTTTACTAAATTAGTTATATCTCCATCTTCTTTATCAGTAGCTATAATATTTAACATAGGATTAAAAACCTCTCCTACTTTTAGTACTAACTTATCTACTCCTATTAATGTTGGTTTTTCATTACTTCTTACAGTAACTATTCTTTTTGCAATAGTTTCATTTCCGTCATAATCTACTACTGAATAAATTAATTCATATGTACCTATAGCGTTTGTATTTACTTCTCCCTTTACTTTTACTGATTTTGATAAATCTCCATCCTCTCTATCCATTGCTTTTACATATATTAACGGATAAAAATTATCTCCTGCTTTTATAGTAATGTCCTCTATACCTCTAACAAATTTTGGCTTTTCATTGCTTCTTACTCTTACTCTTCTTTTTACAGTATCAACATTTCCATCATTATCTTTTATAGTATAAATTAAATCATAAGTCCCCATCTTATTGGTATCTACATCACCAGATATTTTTATTAAGCTAGTTAAATCTCCATCTTCTTTATCAGTAGCTACAATATTTTTTCTAGCATCAAAATTATCTCCTACTTTTAAAACAATTATATCAGCACCTATAATTTCTGGTTTTTCATTACTTCTTACAGTAACTATTCTTTTTGCAATAGTTTCATTTTCATCATAATCCCTTATAGAATATTTTAATTCATATTCTCCTACAACATTTGTGTCTACTTCACCTATAACTTTTATTAATTCTGTTAACTCTCCATCTTCTGTATCTTCTGCCTCTATACCAGCCATAATGTCAAATGGCTTACCAACTGCTATAGTGCTATGACTAATACCTGTTATAATAGGCTTTTCATTACTTCTAACTCTTACTGATCTTTTTAATTCTGTTTTATTCCCATCATTATCTATAACAGAATAAGTTAAACTATATATTCCTATGTTATTTATATCAACATTCCCTAAAATATTTATTTTACTTGTAATATCTCCATCTTCTTTATCTTTAACTATTACACCTTCTAATGGATTAAATATATCTCCTAATTTTAATGTAATATTATTTGCTCCTAATATTGCTGGTTTTTCATTACTTCTAACAGTTATTACTCTAGGCACAGTAGTTTTATTTCCATCTGAATCAATTGCTCCATAATATAATTTATATACTCCTTCTTTATTTGTATTTACACTACCTTCTACTTCAACTTTTGAACTTAAATCACCATCTTCAGTATCTAAAACAACAATATCTGTAAAATAATCAAACCTATCTCCTATTTTTATTGTTATATCTTTATTGCCTGTTATTATAGGCTTATCATTAGTTTCCACAGTGATTTCTCTATCTGCAGAAGTTTCATTTCCATCACTATCTGTAACAGAATAAGTTAACTTATAAATACCTGAAGTTTTAGCATCTAAATTTCCTTTAATTTTAAGATTATTTTGTATCTCTATATCCGCATCTTCTAAATCACTTACAACTATACCTTCTTTAGGATCAAATTCTTCATTAACTTTTATTTTTTTATCAATAACATTCAATATTACTGGTTTTTCATTACTTCTAACAGTTATTTTTCTATTAATTTCTACTTTATTTCCATCACTATCTATGGAATAATATTTTAATTCATAATCTCCAACTTTATTAACATCAAAATTTCCTTCAAAATAAGTTTTATCTGTTAAATTTCCATCCTCTGTATCTATAACTCTTACTCCATCCATAGGATTAAAATTTTCTCCAGCTTTTATTGTAATGTTTTCTGCTCCTAATATTAAGGGAATATCATTACTCTCTACTTTTATTAATCTTTTTATTCTAGTTGTATTTTCATCTCTATCTGTTACTGAGTAAAAAACTTCATAAATTCCCGGAATATTATTATTTAATATTTCAGCTATTTCAACTGAATTTGTTAATTCCCCATCTTCTGTATCTATAGCTGTTATACCTTGCATTAAATCAATATTTTCTTTAACCTTAATAACTGTATTTTTTATTCCTAAAATTTTAGGTGCTTCATTACTTCTAACTTTAACTTTTCTAATAGCTTCAGTTAAATTTCCATCATTATCAGTTACTGAATATACTAGTTCATATTCTCCTAAAGTATTAATATCAACCTTTCCTTTAATATTAATATTATTAAGCAATTCTCCATCTTCTTTATCATTAGCTATTACTCCAGCTCTTTCATCAAATGGATATCCTATCTTTATAATTTCATCTTTAATACCTATTAGTACAGGTTTTTCATTACTTCTAATCCTTACTTGTCGATTTATAATAGTTTTATTTCCATCACTATCTATTACTGAATATTTTAATTGATAAATTCCTGACTTATTAACGTCAACATTTCCTTTTACTTGTATTAAATTAGTTATATCTTTATCTTCAGTATCATAAGCTTTTATACCTTCCATTGGATTAAAATTATCTCCAACCTTTAAAAGAATATTATCTGTACCTGTTATTACTGGTTTATCATTACTTCTAACTATTATCTTTCTAGCTTTACTTACTTTATTTCCATCATCATCAATTACTGAATAAGTTAACTCATATTCTCCCACATTATTATTATCCACAATTCCATTAATAGCTATTCTATTGGTTATTTCACCATCTTCAGTATCTTTAACTAATACTCCTAGTATTGGATTAAAATTATCTCCTATTTTTATAGTTTTATCTAAAATTCCACTAATAACTGGTTTATCATTACTTCTAACTGTTACTGTTCTTGTAACTTTAACAATATTATCATCACTATCTATAACTGTATAAGTTAAATTATAGGTGCCTAATCTTGATGTATCTACACTTCCTGTAATAGTTAATGAATCTGTTAAATCTTTATCTTCATTATCAGTTACTATTACACCATTATTAGCATCAAAATTGTCTCCCAGTTTTATAGTAGTATTTTTAGCGCCTATTATTACTGGTTTTTCATTACTTCTAACTGTTATCACTCTATTTATATTAGTTATATTTCCATCATCATCAGTTACTGAATAAGTTAAATTATATGAGCCTATTTTATTTACATCTAAATCTCCTGTTACAGATACTAAACTTGTTAAATCACCATCCTCTTTATCTATGGCAATTATTGAAATAAATTTATCAAAAGCATATCCTAATTTAATAGTCATATTATCAGCACCTATTATTACAGGCTTTTCATTGCTTCTAACCCTTACTTCTCTATCTATAACAGTTTTATTTCCATCACTATCTATTACTGAATATTTTAATTGATAAATTCCTTCAATATTAGTATTTACATTGCCTTCTATATTAAGTAAATTATTTATAATTCCATCTTCAGCATCTGTTGCCATTACTCCATTCATTGGATTAAATGTATCGCCCACTTTTATAATCATATCTTCAACACCATTTATTATTGGTCTCTCATTACTTCTAACTGTTACAATTCTTTTTACGAAAGTTTTATTCCCATCACTATCTTCTACTGTATATATTAATTCATATGTACCAACCTTATTTGTATCAATTGTTCCTATACATTTTATTTTATCACTTATATCTCCATCTTCATTATCCAATGCAATTTCTCCAGCTATAAGTTCAAAAGTTTCGCCTGCTTTTATAATTGCATCTTCTATATTTAGTAATCTAGGTTTTTCATTTGTTTTTACTTCAACTATCCTTTTAAGAATTATTTTATTTCCATCGCTATCCGCTACTGAATAGTTTAATCTGTATACGTCTGCAATAGAAGTATCCACATTTCCTTCAACAATTATTTTATCAGTTAAATCTAAATCTTCACTATCTTTTGCTATTATTCCTTCTAAAGGATTAAAACTATCTCCTATTTTTAATGTAATATTATTTAAACCTAATATTTCTGGTTTATTATTACTTCTTACTGTTACTTTTCTAGGTAAAATAGTTGTATTACCGTCCCTATCTTCAACTGAATATTTTAAATCATATTCTCCTAAAACATTACTATTAACATTTCCTTCAATTTTAATTAAATTAGTTAATGAACCATCCTCTTCATCTGTAGCTGTAACTCCTGCCATTCCATAAAACACATCGCCTAATTTTATAGTAATATCTTTTACACCATTTATTTCTGGCTTTGTATCAGTTCTAACTATTATAGTTCTTGTTACAAAAGTTGAATTATTATCATTATCTGTTACAGAATAATATACTTTATATTCTCCAGCTTTACTTGTATTAACACTTCCTTCAATAATGATTGCTGATGTTAAATCTCCATCTTCTTTATCATTGACTGTTACACCTTGTTTAATATTGAAAATCTCTCCAACCTTTATAGTTATATCTTCTACACCATCTATTATTGGTTGTTCATTTGATCTAACTCTTATTTGTCTTTTTACAACACTTTCATTTTCATCATTATCTTTAACTGAATAAGTTAATTCATAAATTCCAGCCTTTTTTGTATTTAAATCTCCTGAAATTTTTATTAAATTTGTTAAATCTCCATCCTCTTTATCAATAGCACTAATACCTTTTAATTTATTAAAAAAATCTCCAACTTTTATTTTTGTATTTATAGCACCATTTATTACTGGATTTTCGTTAGTTCTCACAGAAACTTCTCTAGTTTTATTTACCAAATTTCCATCACTATCTATTGCAATATATTCCAAAATATATTTTCCAGCATTACTTGTATCCACAGTTCCTTTAATAATTAATGAATTTATTAGATCTCCATCCTCTGTATCTTTAACAACAATACCTAACTTAGAATCAAAATTATCTCCTAATTTTAAGGTTATATCATTAACTCCTTCTAATACTGGGATATCATTTGTTCTAACAGTTACTTTTCTTGTAATACTTGTAATATTTCCATCTATATCTTCTACAGAGTATATTAAATCATAAACTCCTATTTTAGTGTTATCAATATCACCTGTAATTTTTACTATTTCTGTTAAATCACCATCTTCTGCATCTGTAGCTACTAACCCAACTTTATAATCTAAAGTATCTCCTAATTTTATGGTTACATCATCTATATCTATTTTAGGTTTAGTATTACTTCTAACTTTTATTCTTCTTTTTAATCTTACTTTATTTCCATCATTATCAATTACTGAATAAAATAAGCTATAAGCCGATATTTTACTAGTATCTATATCACCTTCAACAGTTATTTTATTAGTAATATCTCCATCTTCATCATCTCTAGCAAATACTCCTTGCATTTTATCAAAAGCATCCCCAACTTTTAAAGTTAACTTATCAGCTCCAGATATTATTGGCTTTTCATTACTTCTAACTGTTATTACTCTAGTCTTTTTCAATTCATTTCCATCTGAATCTATTAATGAATAAACTAAAGTAAAATTTCCAACTTTAGAAGTATCCACATCACCTTCTATATTTAAAAGATCTGTTATATCCCCATCTTCAGTATCTTTAACTATAATACCTTCAATATCATCAAAAATATCTCCTACTTTTATTGTTATATCTTCAGCACCTGTAATTATTGGTGTATCATTACTTCTAACTGTTATTACTCTAGTTTTAACAGTTCTATTTCCATCTTTATCATCCACTAAATAATCTAAAACATATTTTCCTACTCTGCTTGTATCCACATCTCCATTTATATTTATTAAATTAGTTAATAATCCATCCTCAGTATCAGTAGCAATTACATCTTCTCTTTCATCAAATATATCTCCAACTTTCACTAATTTATTATCCACACCTGATATTATAGGTTTATCATTAGTTCTAACTGTAATTATTCTATTAGCTGTAATTAAATTACCATCACTATCTGTTACAGAATAAATCAAGTTATATATTCCTGTAGCAATTGTATCTACATCACCATCTACATTTATTAAATGATTTATCTCTCCATCTTCATCATCTATAGCTTCTATTCCTATAAACTTATCAAATTTATCTCCTAATTTTATTGTACTATCTTTAATGCCTAAAAATTTAGGTTTATTATTAGTTCTAACTGTTATGCTTCTATTTACAGTTGTTTTATTACCATCTGTATCAATTACAGAATAAGTTATTACATACTTTCCATCTGTATTTATATCCACATTTCCATTAACTTTTATTGATGAAGTTAAATCATTATCCTCAGTATCTATTGCTTTTACACCATTTAAAGGGTTAAAGCTATCATTGACTTTTATGCTAATATTATCAGCACCTGTTATTACTGGTTTATTGTTACTTCTAACAGTTACTTTTCTATTTAAAATAGTTTCATTATTATCACTATCTTTTATTGAATATACTAAATCATATATTCCTATAGTGTTAACATCTACGGTTCCATGAATTACTATATTTGCTGTTATATCATTATCTTCTAAATCCACTGCATTTATGCCATACATAGGATCAAATGTATCTCCTATTTTTATAATAGTATTTTCAACACCATTTAGTTTTGGTTTTTCATTAGTTCTAACTATTACTTGTCTAGATACCTTTGATTTATTATTGTCATTATCAATTACTGAATAAATTAAATTATATACTCCTGGAACATTAGTATTCATATCTCCTTTAACCATTATTGAACTTGTTAAATCACCATTTTCTATATCTGTAGCTGTTACTCCTAAAAGTTTATCAAAACTATCTCCACTTTTTATAATAATGTCATCTGCTCCTAATATTACTGGTTTATTATTACTTCTTACATTTACTCTTCTAGTAGCAACTGTTTCATTACCATCACTATCAGTTATAGAATAAATTAAATCATATATTCCTACTTGTGAATTATCAATATTTCCTTTAACATTTATTAAATTTGATATATCTCCATCTTCAGTATCATGTGCAACTATTCCAAATAAACTATCAAAAATTTCTCCAACTTTTATTGTTATATTGTTAATACCTATAAATTGGGGTTTATCATTACTCTTAACCGTTACCTTTCTTTTTACTATAGTTTTATTGCCATCTTTGTCAGTTACTGAATAATTAACATCATAAACTCCTACTTTAGAAGTATCCACTTTATTATCAACATTTATAAAATTTGATATATCTCCATCTTCAGTATCTGTTGCAGTTACTCCATCCATAGAATTAAAAGTATCTCCAATTTTTATTGTTAATCTATTAACTCCATTTATTATTGGTTTATCATTACTTCTCACCTTTACTTTTCTTGAAGTAGTAGTTATATTTCTATCTAAATCCTTTACTGAATAAATTACTTCATATTCACCTATTTGAAAAATATTAACTTTATTTTCAACATTTATACTATCTATTAAATTTCCATCTTCAAAATCATGTACTTCAACTTTATGTAAAGGATTAAAGGAGTCACCTAATTTTATTTCAATATCTTCTACTCCTGTTATAATTGGCTTTTCATTACTTCTAACTCTTACAATTCTTTTTACTACTTTTGTATTTTTATCATTATCTATTACAGAATAATTTAATTCATATATACCAATAACATTAACATTAACATTACCAATAACATTTATATTTGATGTTAAATCTCCATCCTCATTATCTATTGCAGTTACTCCATTCATTGGATGAAAATTATCTCCTACTTTTATAACAATTCCATCTACTCCTTTTATTTCTGGTTTAGCATTGCTTCTTACAGTTATGGTTCTATTTTTTGATACTTCATTTCCATCACTATCAATAATTTTATATACTAAGTTATAAGTTCCTATATTATTAATATCAACATTACCTTCAATCTGAATGGAATGAGTTATCTCTCCATCCTCTTCATCATAGGCAATTACATTAGCTACCTTATCAAAATCATCTCCTAGCTTTATAGTAATATCTTCTAACCCTAATATAGTTGGTTTGTTATTACTTTTTACAGTTATATTTCTTTTAATAATAGTTTCATTTTTATCACTATCAGTTACACTATAAATTAAAGTATTTGTTCCTTCTACGCTAGTATCTACATCTCCTATAATTTTAATAAATTCAGTTAAATCTTTATCCTCTACATCTGTTGCAAAAACTCCTTCCATAGCATTAAAACTATCTCCAACCTTTAAAGTTACTTTTTCAACCCCTTCTATAGTTGGTTTTTCATTACTTCTAACAGCAATTAATCTTTTTCCAATTGTATTATTTCCATCAGAATCAGTTACACTATAAATTACTTCATATTCTCCAACCTTAGAAGTATCTACTTTATTATTTATTTTTATATTTTCTGTTAACTCTCCATCTTCAGTATCATTAGCTCTTACATCTACCCTTGGTTCAAAGTCATCTCCAACTTTTATGGTTATATTATTCATGCCTTGAATTACCGGCTTATCATTAGTCTTAACTGCAATTATTCTTCTTTTACTTATTCTATTTCCATCGCTATCTACTACAGTATATTTTAATTCATACACACCTGGTTTAAAAATATTTAAATCACCATCAACTAATATTTTGTTTGTTAAATCATTATCCTCAGCATCACTAGCTGTTACTCCTACTAATTTATCAAATTTATCACCTATTTTTATAATAGAATTTTCAACTCCTGAAATAATTGGCTTATTATTACTTCTAACTATTACTCTTCTAGTAGCTACAACTTCATTTCCATCTTCATCTGCTACAGAATAAAATAAATCATAAGTTCCTTTAACCTTTGTATTTACAGTTCCTTTTATCTTTATTGATTCAGTTAAATCCCCACTTTCTGTATCTCTTGCTTCTACTTCAAAAAGTGGATCAAAAGTATCTCCTTCTTTTATTGTAATATTTTTAGTTCCTATTAGTACAGGTTTATCATTACTTTTAACAACTACAGTTCTTGTAGAATTTACTTTATTTCCATCACTATCTATTACTGTATAAATTAAATTATACGTACCTATTAAATTAGTATTTACAGCACCTTTTATTTTAATTAAATTTGTTAAATCATTATCTTCAATATCACTTGCTGTTACACCCTCCATAACATTAAATGGTTGCCCTATATTTATTATTACTTTATCAACTCCCATTATTATTGGGTTATTATTGCTTCTAACAGTAATAATTCTTTTAACAGTTTTTTCTGCACTCCAGCTATCTTTAACAACATAAGTTAATTCGTAATCACCTAATTTATTAATATCTACATTTCCTGTAACAGTTGGTATTAGATTTTTATCATGATCATCTCTTACTATAACTCCTTCTAAACTATCAAAAACCTCCCCAATTTTTATTGTTGTATTTTCTACTCCTGTTATAATAGGTACTTCATTATATATAGCTTTCAATCCATTTTCAGTTATTTCAAACTCTACAGCATTTACATCAAACCACTGCCTTTGTGAGTAATCCATTCTTGAATCAATTACTTCTCCATTAATATCTAATTTATCTGGTTCAGCATGAAATATTTTAATTCTATCTCCATATTCATAATTATATCCATTTAATTCCTGTAGTTTGCTTGAATTTACATAATCAGTTCCAATAAAACTTATAGATTTTTTTTCTTTTCTATATTGATCCAATATTTTAATAGTGCTATATGTTCTATTTGAAAAATATTCATGAAAAGTATTATCTATAGCATCATAAATATTAAGCTCTTTCTTTATATCATCAAAACCAATTTTAAATTTACCATCACCTATACCTCGAACCACTTGACCTTTAAAATTCATATAATTTTTTTCTAAATCTGGTTTAGATATAACTTTTATATGTGCAATAGCCCTAGATTGTCTTCCCCAACTATCTTCTACCCTATAATTTAGCGTATATTCTCCTATATTATTTGTATCTACCTCTCCAGTTATATTAATTTTACTTGTAATATTGCCATCCCTATCATCTATTGCTGAAATACCTTCAAGCTTATTAAAATTTTCTCCTTGTCTAATAGTTATATCTCTTACGCCATTTATTTCCGGCTTATTATTATATATATATTTCAAACCGTTTTCTGTAATCTCAAAACCTATATTTTCTATATCATTAATATTATTTATATTATTTATTCCATCTGAATAATCTTCTTTACCATCTATTATATTTCCAATGACTCTTAACTTTTTTGGTTCAGCATGATATATTTTCAAAATATCTCCATATTCATAAGGAATATCATATAAATTACTTATTTTATTAGGAGAATATGGACTATCCTCACCTTTAAAATCTTGTGATATTTTTTCAGCACCATTTTTATCTAATAGCTTCACTTCAAAATATTTATTTTCTTTATAAGGAGATTTAGTATTCATAAGTGCAGATACATGACCATATATTTTAATTTTATGATTAATATCATCAAATCCTAACTTAAATTTTAGATCTGTTTTTATAATATTTTCAGTCCATCCAGTAAATATATATTCTTCACCAGCAAACTCAAAAGTATTTAATTCTAATTTAGGTATTTCTACTACTGTAATAACTCTTTCAACTATTGTTCTTCTTCCTAAAATATCTGTTACCTCATAATTAATTGTATAATCTCCAAGTTTAGATGTATCTAAACTTCCATTTATAATTAACTTATCATTAACAGTTCCCTCTAAATCATCCGTTGCAGTGATTCCTTGTTTCAAATCAAAATTACTTCCTTTTCTTACTTTTATATTATCTGCTCCTTTTATTACTGGAGCTTCATTATATAAAGCTTTTAATCCATTTTCTGTTATTTCAAATATTGTATTATATAAATTTTCTTCATCATTAACTCCATCTGTATAGTCTTCTTTTGCATTTATTATTTCACCATCAATTGTTAATCTTCCTTTTTCTCTATGATATAAAATTAAAATATCTCCATATTCATAACTTAAATCCTTTAAAACATTCAATTTATCAGAAGTTCCAAAATCTCCTCCTATTAATTTAACATAAGCTTTTTCATTGTTGTTTTTATCTAAAATTTTTATAGAAAAATAATCTTTATCTATTATAGTCTTATAAT
>NZ_WHJC01000035.1 GCF_009295725.1 Clostridium tarantellae | reverse complement strand
CATTAATCATTTACAATTTATTTAGTAAAAAAATAGTAAAAAATTGATTTAAACAAATAAAATTGATAAAATTAATTATAAATATTTTCAAATGGAGGATTAAAATGGATTATAATAAAAAAGAATTAAAAATTTTTAGATTAACTAATAAAAATGGTATGCTAGTAGAAATATTAAATTTGGGTGGAATAATAATTAAAATAATGGTACCAGATAAAGATGGAATATTAGAAAATGTAGTTTTAGCATATAAAAATATAGAAGACTATTTTTATAATCCTTCTAGTTTTGGGTGTATTGTAGGAAGAACTGCTGGAAGAATTGGAAATGCTAATGTATGTATAGAAGGAGTAAAATATAATTTTGCAAAAAACAACAATGGTAATTGCTTGCATGGGGGTAATGAAGGATTTAGTAAAAAGTTTTGGAGGGGGAGTGTAGAAAAGAATAAAGATAATTCTAAAGTAATATTAACATATAAAAGTAATGATGGAGAAGAAGGATATCCAGGAAATTTAGATATTACAGTTATTTATGAATTAAATAATAATAATGAACTGTCTATAATTTATAAAGGAATTACAGATAAAGATACTATAGTTAATTTGACTAATCATTCATATTTTAATTTATCTGGAAATAATAAAAATAATATTTTAAATGAAGAATTATTGGTAAATTCAAATAAAATTTGTGAATTAGATGAAGATTTAATTCCAACAGGTAATTTTATTAAAGTAAAAGATACCCCTTTTGATTTTACATCATTTAAGAATATAGGAAAAGATATAGAAGATAATAATATTCAATTAAAATATGGAAATGGATATGATCATCCTTGGGTTTTAAATAAAAATGAAAAGGTAGCTGCTACCTTATATGATCCTGTTTCTGCAAGATGTATGGATGTAATAACTAATCAAAAGGCTTTGGTTATATATTCTATGAATTTTCCAGATAAATTAATATTGGAGAATAATAAAGTAGCAAATAAAAGACAAGCTATTTGTTTTGAGGCACAAGGATTACCAATAGGTTATAATGATTGTTTTATTGAAGATACTATTTTAAAAGTAGAAGAGGAATATAACAATAAAACCATATTTAAATTCTACACAAAATAAAATATGTAAAGTAAAAAGGAGAGGTTTAAAATCTCTCCTTAATTTTAATATTATTTTTTCTTTGTATATTTTCTCATATCTATAGCAACTGCACATATTATTATTAAGCCTTTAACTATAAACTGTAAGTATGGATTTACACCTATGAATGCAAGACCATAGTTTATAACTTGGAATATTAGAACTCCTATTATAATACCAGGAACTGTTCCAACTCCACCAGAAAGAGAAACTCCTCCTACAACGCAGGCTGCTATAGCATCAAATTCATACATATTACCAGTATTATTTGTAGCACTACCAACACGACCAGCTTCTAAAGCACCAGCAAAACCATATAATAAACCAGCAAACATATAAACTAAAACTAAACCTTTAACTACATTAACACCTGATACTACAGCGGCTTCTTTATTACCACCTATAGCGTACATATTTTTACCAAATTTAGTTTTGTTCCATAAAGTCCAAACTATAGCTGTTACTATTAATGCAAAGATTAATAAATTAGGTATTTTTGCTGTATTTCCAATTACCATTTGAGTAAAGTTTTCGCTTAATCCTCCAATTGGTTGAGCTCCATATGGTGGTCTATCAAAGTAGATAGAAGTTGAACCATAAACTATGATTTGCATACCCATTGTTACTATAAATGGAGGTACATTAAATTTTGCAACTATAAAACCATTAAGTATACCTATTATAGCAACAATAATCATAACTAAAAGTATAGGAACTATTATAGGTAATTCCTTAATATCAGGATACATCTTATATGCATAATCTGCAGATTGAAGTAAAGAAGCTGATACAACTGCAGCAAGTCCTACACAACGTCCAGCTGAAAGGTCAGTTCCCCCAGTTATTAATATTCCTCCTATACCAAGAGCAATTATTATACGTGTTGATGATTGTGATAAAATATTAGTAAAGTTTTTTAATGATAAAAAAGATGGCTCAAGTACAACTATTAATACTAAAAGTGCTAATAATACTAAAAATATAGCATTATCCATAAACCATTGAGCATTTATTTTTTTATTTAAGCTCTTATTTGCCATAACTAATTCCCCCTAATTATTATAGATATTTTGCAGAAAGTTGCATAATTTCTTCTTGTGTTGTAGTAGAAGCATCAACTATTCCAGCAACTCTACCATTACTCATAACTAAAATCCTATCTGAAACTCCAAGTAATTCAGGCATTTCAGAAGAAACCATTATAATTCCTTTTCCCTCTTCAGCTAAATTATTAATAAGTTGATAAATTTCATATTTGGCTCCTACGTCAATACCACGAGTAGGCTCATCAAGCATTAATACTTCAGGAGATCTTAAAAGCCATCTACCTATGATAACTTTTTGTTGGTTACCACCAGATAATGTTCCTATTAATGTTTTTTGTGATGGTGTTTTAACTTTCATAGAATCTATAACCCATTGAGTATCATCACCTATCTTTTTATCAGAAAGAAGCTTTGTAGGTGTTTTATATCTATCTAAGTTTGATATTATGGTATTAAAAGTTATTGGTAGTAATGGGAAAAGACCTGTTTCTCTTCTTTCTTCAGTAACAAGGGCAAATCCATTTTCCATAGCCTTATAAGGTTTATTATTATTTAAAACTTTTCCATGAAGAGTTATAGTACCAGAAGAAATAGCTCTAATTCCAAAAAGTGATTCAAGAATTTCAGTTCTTTTTGAACCAACTAATCCTGCAACACCTAAAACCTCTCCCTTTCTTAATTCAAAACTAACATCTTTTAGAGACGGTTGAATAAGACATGTAAGATTTTCTACACTTAATATTACTTCACCAGGTTTATGATTTTTAGGTGGAAAACGATTAGTTAATTCTCTACCAACCATAAGTTGAATAATTTTATCCATGTTTAAATTACTAGCAAGTTCTGTAGCAACCCATTGACCATCTCTCATAATAGTAATATCATCAGAGATTTGAAGGATTTCTTCCATTTTGTGAGATATGTAGATTATACTAATACCTCTATCTCTAAGTTTGTTTATTATTTTAAATAAATGAGCAACTTCTTTTTCTGTTAATGAAGATGTAGGCTCGTCCATAACTATAATTTTTGAATCATAAGAAACAGCCTTAGATATTTCTATCATTTGCATTTGAGATACAGATAAAGTATTAACTTTTACTCTTGGGTCAATATTAATATCTAATTCTTTAAAGATTTTGGACGTTTCATTATACATTTGTTTTTCATCTATAAAAGGTCCTTTGTGAGGGTATCTTCCAAGCCAAAGATTATCCATAACATTTCTTTGTCTAACCTGATTTAATTCTTGGTGAACCATTGAAACACCATTATCTAGAGCATGCTTAGAACTTGTAAAATTCGTTTTTTCACCATTAATTAGAATTTGTCCTTTATCAGCGTGATAAATACCAAATAAACATTTCATTAATGTAGATTTACCAGCACCATTTTCACCCATAAGAGCATGAACTGTACCTTTTCTAACCTTTAACGTAACATTATCTAAAGCTTTTACACCAGGGAATTGCTTGGAGATATTAAGCATTTCTAAAATGTAATCAGTATTATTGGATTTTGAAGAATTTTTTTTCATTTTTCTTATACCTCCTTTTTGCCAAGAGGATATACTTAAAAAGTATATCTTCTTGGATATTTAAGATTTATTATTTATAAGTTTCCTCAGCAATATTTACATTTGCTTTATTAATTCCAACATAAGGTACACGAACAGCTTTTTTATCATCTAATTTTGATTCAGTTCCTTCTAATGGATCTTTTCCATTAGCTACATTAACAGCTAAGTTAACTACAGCTTCAGCTTGTCCTTTTGAATCGTTTAATACAGAACCGGCTATTTTATCAGCTTTTATTTTCTCTAAAACCTCAGGAATTGCATCAACTCCATAAATAGGAATATTATAACCAGCTTTTTCAATAGAAGATAAAGCTCCTAAAGCCATACCATCATTATTACAAATAACTAACTCTATAGCTTCACCACTTTTAGATACCCATGCATCCATTTTTTCAGTAGCTTTAGCAGCATCCCACATACCAGTATCTATAGCTAATTCTTCAGTATCTATTCCAGCATTTTTAAATTCTTCTACTGAATATTGAGTACGAGCTTCAGCATCAGGATGTCCAGGTTCTCCTTTTAACATAACGTATTGAACCTTTCCATCACCGTTTTTATCCCATTCAGGATTAGCCTTCCAATCATCTATCATTAATTTTCCTTGAATAACTCCAGATTCTTTTGAATCAGTTCCAACATACCAAACTTTATCATAGCTTTTCATTACATTTTCATCTGGTTCTTTGTTGAAGAAAACAACAGGTAAATCATTTTGTTTAGCTTTTTCTATAACACTTGGTGCGGCTTTTGGATCAACTAAATTTATAGCTAAAACGTTAACACCTTTAGCAATCATAGTATCAATTTGCTCTAATTGTTTAGCTTGGTCATTTTGAGAATCATTTATTATTAAATCAACATCCTTTGATTTAACAGCTTTTTCTATACCTCTACGTAAATAAGACATGAAGTTATCATCATATTTGTAGATAGTAGCTCCAATTTTAATCTTGTCTCCTTTTTTATTATTTTCTGTAGATTCACTTGAAGAACCTGAAGCATTGGAATCTCCAGATTTATCAGAGTCTCCACAACCTATTAATGTTCCCATAGATAATGTAGCAACTAAAAATAATGCTAAACTTCTTTTTTTCATTATAACCCCTCCATATATATCCTTTTAATTTTATACAAAAATGTTTTAAAATGTAAATTGTAAAAGTTTACCTTAATTATATCAAAAGAAATAATAAATGCAAATATTTTTTAGTAAAAAATAGTTAAAAAAATAAAAAAATATAAATTAATGTTAAAATTATACAAAAATTTGAAAAAAGGTTATATAATAGTAATTATAACAATGTAAATTTAATTTTAAAATAAAAATTTTAGTAAAAGTTTTATTATTGTGTAACTTAGGAGGGGGAATATGGCTACAATTAAAGATATTGCAATTAAAGCAGGCGTATCTATTGCTACGGTTTCAAGAGTTCTTAATTTAGATGACACATTAAATGTATCAGAAACTACAAGGAAAAAAGTTTTAGAAGTAGCTGAAGAATTAAATTATGTAACTATTAAAGAAAGAAAAAGTAAAATAAGAACGTATACATTAGGAATAATTTATTGGTATACAGAATTACAGGAACTAAATGATCCATATTTTTTATCTATAAGAATGTCAGTAGAAAAAAGATGTAATGATTTAGCAATAAATTTTAAATCCATAGATTTTCAAAGAGTTTTAAAAGGAGTTGCTAAAGATTATAATGATTTAGATGGGATATTAGCTATTGGAATATTTTCAGAAACAGATATAGAAAAAATGAAAGAATTAACTAATAATATAATTTTTGTTGATTCATCTCCAAATGAATGGAAATATGATTCTATTGTGGTAGATTTTAAAAGTGGAGTTATTAATGCTTTAAATTATTTATGCAAATTAGGTCATAGAAATATTGGATATATAGGTGGAGTTTCTATGCCACATAATGGAATTTTAAGTAATAAAAATATAGATTATAGAGAAAAAACTTATATAGAATATATGTGTGCTATAGAAAATTATCATAAAGAATGGATATTTAAAGGACGATTTTTACCGCAATATGGATATGAATTAATGAAAGAAGCTTTAAAGCTTAAAAATTTTCCTACAGCATTTTTTATAGCTAGTGATCCAATGGCTATTGGGGCATATAAAGCACTTTTTGAAGAAGGATATAATGTACCAAAGGATGTAAGTATAATTGCCTTTGATGATATATATACAGCTCAATTTTTAACACCACCTTTGACAACCATTAAAGTATTTACTGATTTTATGGGACAAACAGCTGTAGATACTTTAATAGAAAAAATAAAAACTAATAGAAATATGTGTAAAAAAATAGTTTTACCTATAAAATTGATAGAAAGGAAAAGTTGTGAAAAATTACACAATTTGTTGTAGAATTAATAAATTTTTGGTAAACTAATAATAATTAAATACAATTTAAAGCTAGGGGTGCTAGTTTATGCTGGCTGAGATAAAGAACTTAATTCTTGAACCCTTTAACCTGATCTGGGTAAAGCCAGCGTAGGGAAGCCTTAATGAATTTATATGAATAATATTATAATTTTCACAGGTTTAGCTCTATGCTAAACCTGTTTTTATTTTTTAAATCAAAGGAGGAAAATAAATGTTTAATGCATTAACAATAGCTGGTTCAGATAGTTGTGGAGGTGCTGGAATTCAAGCAGATTTAAAAGCTTTTTCAGCAAATGGTGTATATGGAATGAGTGTAATCACAGCTATTACAGCTCAAAATACTCAAGGGGTATTTGGAATAATGGATGTAGAGCCAAATATTATTACTAAACAAATAGAAGTTATTTTTGAAGATATAAAAGTGGGTAGTATAAAGATTGGAATGGTATCAAAGATAGAATCTATAAAAGCTATAGGAAAAACTTTAAGAAATTATAAAAATTTACCTCCAATTATTTTAGATCCCGTAATGATTTCAAAAAGTGGATTTAATTTATTATCAGTAGATGCTAAAGAAGCTTTAATAGAGGAATTAATACCTTTAGCCACTTTAATAACTCCTAATTTACCAGAAGCAGAAGCTTTATTAGAAAGAAAAATAGAAACTATTGATGAAATGAAGGAAGCGGCTAAAGACATTTTAAAAATGGGACCTAAATATGTTCTTATAAAAGGTGGACATCTAAAAGAAGATGCTACGGATTTATTTTATGATGGAGAAAGTATTACATTATTTCCACAAGAAAGATTAAAAACAATACATACTCACGGAACAGGTTGTACACTATCGTCAACTATAGCAGCAAATTTATCTAAAGGAATGACAATGAAAGAAGCTGTTGGCAGTGCTAAAGAATATGTAACTGGAGCTATAAAATATGGTTTTAAGTTAGGGAAAGGTGTAGGGCCAACACATCATTTTTATAAATTTTATAAAGATGGTATTAACAATTAAATTTGAAAAAAATAATAGAAAAGGAGAAGTTGTCAATTCTATAAATTACATTAGTGGTTATAGATATTTTAAGTGTTTTGGCAACGAATATTGCAATATGTTAAATAAAAAGAAAAATCCTTTAATTCATATGATAACTAATACGGTTACTATTAATGATTTAGCACAAGTAGCTTTATGCTATGGAGGAAGACCTATAATGGCTATAAATCATGAAGAAATGGAAGAAATAATATCAGTATCTAATGGATTATTAATTAATATAGGAACTTTAGAACCTTATACTATTGAATCTATGAAACTTGCATTAGAATGTGCATTAAAAAGAAAAGTACCTAGAGTTATTGATCCAGTAGGAGTACAAGCATCTAAAATAAGAAGAAATTTAATTAATGATTTTATTGATAATTATAAACCTCATTTAATAAAAGGAAATTTAGCAGAAATAAAAATATTAATAGGAGAAGAGATTAATTCTACAGGAGTAGATTCTTATGAAAATAATATTTCTAAATCTTTAAAGGAAAAGATAATGAATTATTCAAAAGAAAAAAATACTATAATAATTGCTACGGGAAAAACAGATTTTATAACAGATGGACAAAGATCTGTTTTTATAAATAATGGAGTTTCTATGATGGGTGATATAACAGGAACAGGTTGTATGCTTGGAGCATTAGTAACTATAGCTTTAAGTTTTTATAAAGATTATAATAAATCTTTTGAAGAAGTAGTTAAAGTTGTTACTGCCTGGGGTATATGTGGTGAAAAGGCTAAAGAAAGCTTAAAAGATGGTGAAGGATTAATGACATTTAAAACAAAATTATTAGATAATATTTCATTAATAACAGATGAAGAAATAAATAAGAAAGGAAAAATAATTTATGAATGTTAAAGGTAAAAAATTATACTTAGTAACAGATTATAATATGGAGTTTAATAAGTTATTAAGTAAGGTTGAAGAGGCATTAAAAGGTGGGGTATCTATAGTTCAATATAGGGCAAAAAACAAAACTACAAGAAAAATGTGTAAAGAAGCTTTACTATTAAAAGAATTAAGTCATAAGTATAAAGCATTATTTATTGTAAATGATAGACTAGATGTAGCTTTAGTTGTAGATGCTGATGGAATACATGTAGGGCAAGATGATATGGAAGTTTATAAGATAAAGGAGATTTTGCCTAAGGATAAAATTATAGGAGTTAGTGTACATGATTTAGAAGAAACTAGAATTGCTATAGAACAAGGTGCGGATTATATAGGAGTAGGAGCACTTTACAATACTAACACTAAAAATAATGCAAAAATAGTGTCATTAGAAATGCTAAAAAAAATAAGAAAAAAAAGTTCTATACCTATATATGGAATAGGAGGTTTGACAGTAAATAATTTAACTAAAACATTAAGAGAGACTTTAGATGGGATAGCTATAGTATCAGAAATATTATTAGCCAAAAATGCTACAGATAAGGCTAAAGACTTATTAAATTGTATGAAAAATTAATAATTTTAGTGAACATATTATAATAAAAGTATCTATAATATATTAGCAAGATACTCTTGACTAAATTTTTAGGTGAGTGCTGATGAAATATATAGATTTTTTAAATAATAGTTTAGTATCTATTAAAATGAAAATTTTTTATTATGTGCCAGGAAAGCAAGGGATTCAATCTACTGAAAGTCCTATTATTAAAACAGGAATTTATAAAACAGTTTCTATGCCAGATAACACTTATTCTATTTTAATTAGAATGTTTTTTGAAGACTCTAAAGGATTATGGAAAGAATTTGGTAATACTAGTTTAGCATCTGCTATAAATAAATGTTATGAAATTTTTGGTTCGGAATCTAAGATTAATTTTCATGAAATAGATTGTTCAAAATTAAGAGGATTTAATTATGCTTATTTTGTAAATAAGAGTGAAAATTTATTAAAAGGCGTTTTAAGTTATACCCTTAAAAGAGAAAGTTATAAAGAAGAAACAAAAGAGATAAAAAAATATAAAGAAGTATTTTTAAATATTCCAGCAGATGCAACAAATATTATTTTTACACTTTTTGTATTAGAAAAAAAGACATTTTCAAAAGATGTATGGCATCAAATTATAAATGAAAGAATAGCAGGGAGAATACCTAAGGTTTGCTATGAAATAACAGGTAAATGGCCTAATATTATAGCTAAAAAAATCCAATGTCCACCAGAAAATTCAGTAGAAACTCTTTTAGGATTCAATGGCAGTACAAATGAAAATAATTTAAACCCTGAAAATACAAAAATAATAAAAAAAACTTGTAGTTGTTGTAGAAAATGTTGTTGTAATAGATGCTGTTATTATAATAACAAATGTTAATTTAATAGTTAATGGATAAAACAAACATAATAAAATATTTTGAATTTTATTATGTTTGTTTTTATTGTTAATGAACATATTATAATTAAAATATCTATAATATATTAGCAAGAAAAATCTTGACTATTTTTTTTAGGTGAGTATAGATGAAGTATATAGAAGTTTTAAATAGTAGTTTAATGACTATTAGTTTTTCTGTTATTTATCTTGAAGTAGGGCAAAAGGTTCCAGTTAAAAAGGATACACCTTTATTTAAAATGGGTAATTATAAAACAATAGCAATACCAGATAATTGTATTTCAATTACTCTTAAAGTGAGGCAAGAAAAATCTCCAGGAAAGATAGTGGACCTTTTAACAAAAGGAATAGCTAAGGCAGATAATAGATGTTTTGAAGTTTTTGGATGGAGTGATAAACCAGGATTTCAAGAAATAGATTGTAAGGGACTAGTGAATTTAAGTTATTTTTATTTTAGAAATGAAAGTAAAAATATTACAAAAGGAACATTCATTTATACAATAGATAAACAAGGATATGTAGAAAAATCAAATAATATTATACCGGGAATGGGAATGTCTTTTATTATTCCAAATGCAGCAACAAATATGCAAATAACTTTAAGTGTGTTGGAGAAAAGTGGTAAGGATATTTGGCATGATGTTTTAGTAGATCAAATAGCCGCTAGACCTATAAGGAGATGTTATTCTATTACAGGTCAATGGCCCAATGTAAAAAGTGGCATAATTCCTTGTCCAACAATGACGGTTGGTAGTAGTGATATTGTAAATGAGTTATTAGAAAATAGAAATACAAATGAAGTGATGATTAATAACAAATCTATAGATGATGCTATTAATAATCCTATTGAATTATCATGTAAAAAATATTGTTGTAAAAAATGTTACTGTAAAAGATGTTGCTATAGATAAAATTTCTAAAAGATATAATTATTAAAACTCTTAAAATTATAAATAGAATTATAAAGTTATGATTTATAAAAATAAATTAAAAATCATAACTTTTTATATAAATTAATTATTTTAAGGTTTATAAAAAGTTGTATGAATTAAATGAAAAATATATAATTAAATAAAAAAATTTAAAAGTAGGAGACTATTATGAATTCACCTATTAAAGTTTTAAATAATGTTTTTGGATATAAAAGTTTTAGAGAAGGACAGTTTTATATAATAAGTAGAATATTAAATAAAGAAGATATTTTTTGCATACTTCCTACTGGAGCAGGTAAATCTATATGTTATCAAATACCTGCATATATTTTTCCTAATTTAACAGTGGTTATATCACCTTTAATAGCATTGATGAAAGATCAAGTAGACAATATAAATAATATAGGAATAAAAGCTTCATATATTAATAGTACACAATCTTTAGATGAAATAAAAAGTATAATAAATAAATGTATAAAAAATGAAATCAAATTATTATATATATCACCTGAACGATTAAAAAATAAATATTTTTTAGATATAATAAAAAATTTAGAAATTAGCCAAGTAGCAATAGATGAAGCTCACTGTGTTTCTATGTGGGGGCATGATTTTAGAGAAAGTTATAGATCTATAGCGCCTTTTATAAAGCTTTTAAAATGTAAACCAGTTATAACATGTTTTACAGCTACGGCTACTAATGAGGTTAAAGAAGATGCTATAAATTTATTAGCATTAAAGAATCCTTACATATATGAAGGAAGTTTTAGTAGAGATAATTTACAAATAAATATTCATAAAGAAGAAGATAAACTTGAATTTATTAAAGATTTTTTAAGAGAAAGTGAAGAAGAGTCAGGCATAATTTATTGTTCTACTAAAAAAGATGTAGATGGTTTATATAATTATTTACTTCAATTTGATTTTAAAGTTAGTAAATATCATGGTGGACTTAGAGAAAAAGAAAAAGAATTTTTTCAAGAAGAATTTTTAAATGAAGAAAAAAATATTATGATAGCTACAAATGCTTTTGGTATGGGAATAGATAAATCTAATATAAGATATATAATACACTTTACATTGTCTAAAAGTTTAGAAAATTATTATCAAGAAATTGGAAGAGCGGGAAGAGATGGTGAATTAGCTAAATGTCATCTTTTATATAATAGAGAAGATATTAAAGTTTTAGAATATTTAATATATTCAACTTCTAAATTTAACACATTAGAAAATGGAATGAAAAAATTACAAAATATTATAGATTTTTGTGAATGGGATGGATGTTATAAAAATTATATATTAAAATATTTTGGTGAGTTAGGCAGTGAATATTGTAATAGCTGTAGCAATTGTTTAAAAAATGATGAGCTAAGGAATATGACTGTAGAAGCACAAAAAATTTTATCATGTATATATAGAACAAAAGAATCAGTAGGACAAAGTGTTTTAATAGATATATTAAGAGGTATAAAAGGTCCTAAAATTGAAGCAAACAAATTTTATCAGTTATCAACATTTGCTATTATGAAAGAGTATTCTAATGGAATATTAAAAGATATTATAAAAGCTTTAATAGAAAATAAATATTTAGATAGAAAAGAAAATACCTATTCTATGTTTCATTTAAATGATAAATCTATTAATATTTTAAAAGGAAAAGAAAAGGTTATGTTAAAGTTAGAAAAAAATAGTGAAGAAATATGTAAAAATGAAAAGTTATTTAAAAAACTTAGAATTCTTAGAAAAGATTTAGCAAAAAGAGAAAATGTTAAGCCATATATAATTTTTACAGATTCTATCCTTATAGACATTAGCAATAAATTACCTGAAAATAAAGATGAGTTAATAGATATTAAGGGATTAGGAGAGAAAAAAATTAAAAAATATGGAATGTTTGTATTAACAGCAGTAAGAGATTATAAAAGACAAAAAAATTAAATAGGTAAACTAGAATACAAAGAATTTAAAAACATAAATTTTTTTTGTATTCTAGTTTATTTTTTTATTTAAATAAGGAATAGATGATAAAGGTATATGAATATATTTAAAGTAACAAGGGGGGATTGTTAATGAATTTTATAGAATTTATACAGAACGATAGGGAGAAGCATAATAAGCATAAATTTGAGGGAACATTTTTAGAATATTTAGAACTACTAAAAAATAATCCTGATATAGCAAAACTTTCTCATGAAAGAATTTATAATCTTATTATAGAAAAGGGAAGTGAGGTTTTAAAACCAGAAGAAAACCCTAAATTTAAGAAGATATACGGAAATGAAAAAATTAAAGTTTATAATTTTTTCAAAGATGATTTTTATGGTATAGATAAAGTTATTATGAAATTAATGAATTACTTTTATTCAGCATCTATGAAGGGAGAAGAATCAAGACAAGTTTTATATTTAGTTGGTCCAGTAGGGGCAGGTAAATCTTCTTTAGTAGAAGCTTTAAAAAAGGCATTAGAAACAGCAGAACCTATATATACTTTAAAAGGATGTCCAATGCATGAAGAGCCAGTACATTTAATTCCTAAACATTTAAGAAAGAATTTTGAAGAAATGCTAGGTGTTCAAATAGAGGGAGATTTATGTCCAGTTTGTAGATATAGGCTAATGAATGAGTATAAAGGGCAGTACGAAGATTTTCCAGTAGAAACTAAAGGTTTTTCTATTCGTTCAAGAAAAGGAATTGGAGTAGTACCACCAGTAGATCCTAATAATCAAGATACTTCAATATTAACTGGTTCAATAGACATATCTAAAATGGATATGTATGCTGAAGATGATCCAAGAATTTTTTCATTAAATGGTGCTTTTAATGTTGGAAATAGAGGATTAGTAGAATTTATAGAAGTATTTAAAAATGATGTAGAATATTTACACACAATAATTACTGCTACTCAAGAAAAATCAATACCATCTCCTGGAAAAGGTTCTATGATATATTTTGATGGACTTATAATAGCACATTCAAATGAAGCAGAGTGGAATAAATTTAAGTCTGATCATACTAATGAAGCTATTTTAGATAGAATTGTAAAGATAGAAGTTCCATATTGTTTAGAGCTTAGTGAAGAACAAAAAATTTATGAAAAAATATTAAAGAAATCTAATTTTAGAGCACATATATCTCCTCATTCAATAGAGGTAGCTGCTATGTTCGCTATTTTATCAAGATTAGAATCATCCATGAAAGTTGATCCAATCACCAAATTAAGACTGTATAATGGAGAAGACATAGTAGAAAAAGGTTCTACAAAGAGAATTGATGTTTTAGAATTAAAAGAAGAAGCAGGACCAATGGAAGGAATGAAGGGTATATCCACTAGATTTATAATTAAAGCTATAGATAATGCTTTATCAAGTTCGGAGCATCAATGTATAAATCCTTTAAGCATAATGGAAAGTATAATTAAATCAATTAAAGATTTAGATATTTCACAGGATGATAAGAAGAAGTATTTAGGTTTTATACAAGACACTATTAGAAAAGAATATAATAAAATTCTTGAAAAAGAAATAACAAAGGCATTTATTCATTCCTTTAGAGAGCAGGCTGAAAGCTTATTTAATAATTATTTAGATAATGCGGAAGCTTATGTAAACCAAAATAAACTTAAAGATAATTCAACAGGAGAAGAGTTAAATCCAGATGAGCATTTTATGAGAAGTATAGAAGAACAAATAGGAATATCAGAAGCGTCATCAAAAGGGTTTAGAGCAGATGTAACATCTTATATGTTCTACGTAGTTAGAAGTGGTGCAAAAATTGATTATACTTCATATGAACCTCTAAAAGAAGCTATTGAGAAAAAGTTAACAGCTTCAGTAAAAGATTTATCAAGAATAATAACAAAATCTCGTGTAAGAGATAAGGAACAGGATGAAAAATATAATTCAATGGTTGCTGAAATGCAGAAAAACGGCTATTGTTCACATTGCTGTGATGTAATATTAAAATATGCAGCAAATAATCTATGGAAGGATTAAGGAGCTATGGCCATATTCAGAGATCAGATTGAAAATCAAGTAGAACATGATAGATCTATAGAGGATCGAAGAAGACATAGACAGTTAGTAGAAAAGTCAATTAAAGAAAATTTAGGTGATATATTATCAGAAGAAAGTATAATCGGAGGCTCTAAAAATAAAAAGTTTAAGATTCCTATTAGAGGAATAAAAGAATATCAATTTATATATGGAAAAAATAATAAAGGTGTAACAACAGGTACGGGTGAAGAGCATAGAGGAGATAAAATTGGTAGTACCTCAGAGCAAAAGGGCAAAGGAAATAATGGTGCTGGAAATAATGAAGGTGTAGATATTTATGAAACTGAAATAACTTTAGAAGAATTAATGGACTATATAGTTGAGGATTTAGATTTACCTAATTTAGATAAGAAGAAGTATTCAGAAATAATAGTAGAAACTTCAGGGAGAAAAAGAGGATATCAAAGGTATGGTATAAGACCACGTTTAGCAAAGAAAAAAACTGTTATGGCTAAAATAGCTAGAAAACAAGGAAAAAAAAGAGCTTTATTAGAGCAAAGTAATGAGGGGGATTTAGCTCAAATAGAAAGATTTCCATTTAGAGAAGATGATTTAAGATATTATAAAGTTAAGAAAAAGCCTAAAAAAGAAAGTAACGCGGTAATGATATTTATAATGGATGTATCTGGTTCTATGGATAATTCTAAAAAATATTTAGCTAGGTCATTTTTCTTTGTATTATCAAGATTTTTAAGAAGAAAATATAATAATATAGCTTTTGAATTTGTATCTCATACTACTTCTGCAAAGGTAGTTAATGAATATGAATTTTTTCATAAAGGAGAATCAGGAGGAACGTATATTTCTTCAGGTTTAAATGTAGTATTGGACTTAATAAGGGAAAAATATAATCCGGATATGTGGAATATATACCCGTTTTATGCTTCAGATGGTGATAATTGGAGTGAGGATAATGAAAGAGCTATAAAAGCTGTAAATGAATTATCTGATAAATGTAATATGTTTGGATATATTGAGTTATTACCATCTACTTATTCAACAACAATGTACTATAGATTTGGAAAAGAAATAAATAAGAAAAATTTTGTTTCTGTAATAGTAAAAGAGAAAAAAGATTTATGGAATTCCATAAAGTATATGTTATCACAAGAACTCCAGGATGATAAATAGGAAGGAGTTAAAAATATGGATTACAATTTAAAAGATTTAGAAATGTGGAATGACAAAATTGAGGCAATAGCTAAAAATTTTGGGTTAAATTATTATCCACAAGAGTTTGATATTATTGGCTTTAATGAAATGTTAAGTTATGAAGCTTATGTTGGAATGCCTTCTAGATATCCTCATTGGAGTTATGGAAAGGCATATGAAAAAAATAAAACCTTATATTCTCTTAATATGACAGGATTACCATATGAAATGGTAATAAATTCAAACCCTTGTTTGGCATACTTAATGAAAGATAATACATTACTTTTACAGATATTAACCATAGCTCATGTTTATGGTCATAATGACTTCTTTAAAAATAATAGATTATTTAAAGAAGGTACGAATGCAAATGAAACAATAGAAATGTTTAAATTAGGAGCAGATACTGTACGTTCATATATAAATGATCCTAGTATTGGATATAATCAAGTAGAAACTATACTTGATGCTGCACATGCATTAAGATTTCAAGTTCCAAGAGTAACAGGAATAAAAAGGCTTTCTCAAGAAGAACAACGTAAAAAGATATTAAATGATTTTAATAAAGCAAAAGAAGATAGAAGCATTTTAGAACCTTATGTGGAGATAAGTCCACCTAATGTTTTTAAAAATCCTCTTAATCCTGATGATGATGTATTGCAATTTATAATTGAAAATGGAGACTTAGAAGATTGGGCAAAGACAATTTTACAAATTGTTAGAAGAGAAAGTTTATATTTTTTACCTCAAATTGAAACAAAAATAATGAATGAAGGATGGGCAAGTTATTGGCATTATACCATAGTAAATGAATTAAACTTACCTACGGGACTTCATCTTGAATTTTTAAAAAGACATAATGATGTTGTAGCACCAATATCTTATGGATTAAATCCTTATTATCTAGGTTTTAGAATATTTCAAGATATAGAAAAGAAATATGGTAGAGAAAAAATGTTTGAAGTAAGAGCATTAGAGAGAGATAGTTCATTTATAAGAAAATATCTTACTAAAGAATTATGTGAAGAGTTAAATTTATTTGAATATGCAAAGAAAGGTTTTGACTTTGTTGTTTCTGAAGTTTCTGATGATGATGGATGGAAAAAAATAAGAAACACAATAGCAAATGATTGTGGAGTAGGATCTATTCCATATATAAGAGTTAAAGAATTAAATAAAAAAGATAGAGCATTAAATTTAGAGCATGTATATGATGGCAGAGAATTAGAAGCAACTTATGCTAAAAAAACTTTAAAACATATTAATGATTTATGGAGAAGAAAAGTTACTCTAGAAACTAAAGGAAGAGATGGAGCAGATATGTTATTTATTTGTGATGAAAAATAAAAATAAAGTGTAAGTATGATTTTATACTTACACTTTACTTTTATATAAAAAAGCTTGTTCTTAGAATTGTGAATTAATTCATTAGAACAAGCTTCTTATTAAAATTTTTTCAATTGGAATTTACTAACCATTAAATATGAAAATAGTATCATAAGTATAATTGGTAATACTATATTAGTAGGATGTTTGGCAGTAATCATTATAAATAAAGCCATTACACACCCAGCTATAGTAATAGGTACACCAGTAAATACTCCGCCAAAAGAAGCAGTATTATATCTCGCTAATCTAAAAGCTCCACAAATAGGGAAAATTATAACTAATATATACCCTAAAAATCCATTAGGGCCTAATGAATTAAAATTGTAAAGCATAAAAGTTAATAATGAAGGTGCTACCCCAAATGATACTAAATCTGCTAATGAATCAAGTTCTTTTCCTAAATCACTTGATACATTAAGATAACGAGCTACTCTACCATCATATCTGTCCACAAGACCTGCTATTATTATAAATAAAGCAGCTAGAAAATATTCTTTGTTATAAGTAGCTAATAATGAGAATATACCAAAAGATAGATTTATAAAAGTAAAAATATTTGGTATACTACTTTTTCTCATAGAATCACTCCTAAATTTAAATTTTATTATTTATTTGATTGCTAATGTAAAATAATAAGAAAAATAATAACTTTAGACTTATAAATAGCAATCTAATAAATAATATTTCTTAGTAAAAGTTAATAAAAAAATATATTCATTATACAAGTATACCATAGGTATACAGCAATATGATATAAAAAAATTATAAAAATTTATTTTGTCGACAATAAATAAACCAAGTGATATAATTTTATAATAAAAATATATCATAAATTTTTATTATATGAATTACACTAAAATTACAATAATAATCGGAGGGTATATAAAGTGAAAAAAGTAAGATTTATATATAATCCTTACTCGGGAGAAAATGCAATTTTAAAAGAGTTAGATACTGTTATAAAAATGCATCAAGATAAGGGATATTCTATATTACCTTATAGAATACAAAAAGGCAAAAATGTTATAGAAGCATTAGATATAGTAGATTCAACCTATGAATATATATTAGTAGCTGGAGGAGATGGCACTGTAGATACTGTAGTTAATGCTATGAAGGATAGAAAACTAGATTTGCCAATAGGTATTATACCAGTAGGTACAGCTAATGATTTTGCTAAATTTATAGGATTATCCTCAGATGTAGCAGAAACAGTAAATAAAATTTTAAATTCTACAGCAGTTCCGGTAGATATTGGAAAAGTAAATGATAAATATTTTATTAATGTTCTATCTACAGGTTTATTTACAGACGTTTCGCAAAAAACAGATACAAATTTAAAAAATACTATAGGAAAATTAGCATATTATTTAAAAGGATTGGAAGAACTACCTAATTTCAGAAAATTGAAAGTGAAAATTGGGGCTAATGATAGAGTTTATGATGATCATATGTATTTAATGTTAGTTTTCAATGGTCAAACAGCAGGAAACTTTAAATTAGCTACTAAAGCTGATGCTCAAGACGGCTTCTTAGATGTAGTTGTGTTTAAAGCTTGTCATATTCCAGAATTAATACGAATATTTATAAGGGTTATAAAAGGAGAACATTTAGATGATCCTAGGGTAGAATATATAAAAACAAATGATTTAATTATAGAGTGTGATGAAGACATAGTAACAGATATAGATGGAGAAAAAGGTCCAGACTTTCCTTTGCATGTGCAGTGTGTTAAAGGAGGAATAAAAGTTTTAGGAATAGTGGAATAAAAGGTTAATTTACTTAATAATTATAAGTAACAGAAATATTTAAAGGAGGAAAAAATGCTCAACATATTTCCTTATTATACTATAGTGTTGCTTATAATTTTTTTATGTGTTATTAATTTAAAAGAAAATTTAAAAAATTCACCAGCTAAAATAAAAATATTATTATCAGGGACATTAATTCTTTTATTTTTGAGGTATATTCTTATATTACTTTGTGGATTAATTAATAAGCAAGAATATTTAAATATTATAAAACCATTAAGCTTTCTTTATTTTCTTTACATACCAATAATGATTATTGTATGTTTTTATATATTTTGGAGAAATGATAAGGTTAAATTTACGCAAATTAATGTATTATCATTGTTTTTATTTATTATATATTTAATAGCAATTACATTTTTTAAAACTTATTTTCAAGCATCTTGGCATTATGGTTATATAATTAGAACAGATAATGAAATCTATTTTAAAGGAATTTATATATTAATATTAACAATTATTTTATGTTGCTTTATTTTATGTAAAAAAGGTAATTACTGCAATAATAAAGGTATAGCTTTTTTAATAATAATAGTAGTTTTAATAATTTTAGAAAATGCATTATATTTATTAGGATATTATTATTTTCCTAATTGTATATTAAGTGAA
>NZ_WHJC01000034.1 GCF_009295725.1 Clostridium tarantellae | reverse complement strand
CATATATAAAATTAAAATCTATTGCTCTATCAATTTGTCTAACTTAATGATTTTTAGGCACAAGAGCTTCTAAACTGTTAAATTCAATTTTAAATCTATTATCAGTATTTTTTTTAGTCATCATATTTATCACCCAATATTATTTTATAAGAAAATGGAAAGGCTGTCGACTTTGTCGACAGCCTGAAGCTATTCCTATAAGAATAGCCTTTTAAAATATACTCTTTTTGTTTAAATTATGCTTTTTTTTCTTCTTTTCTTTTATTCTTAGCTTTTCTATTTTTAATAAAACACCAAACTGGACTAGCTATAAATATTGAAGAATATGCTCCACAAGCAATACCAACTATTAATGGAAATGCAAAATCTCTTATTGTTGGAACAAAAACATATACTGCAACAATAGTTATTAGTGTTGTTATTGTCGTATTTATAGATCTTGACATTGTTTGAGTTATACTTGTATCTGCTACTTCAACATATGAAGCACTTCTCATTTTCTTTCTATTTTCTCTTATTCTATCAAAAATTACTATTGTATCATTTATAGAATAACCAACAATTGTTAATATAGCTGCTATAAAAGGTGTATTTACAGTTATTTGGAATATAGCAAATATACTTAATGTTATTAATATATCATGTGCTAATGCTATTATTGAAGCTATTCCAAAAGCAAATTCAAATCTAACAGCTACATATATCAACATAGCTACAACAGCTATTGCTAATGCTATTATAGAGCTTTTAGTTAATTCATTACCTATAGAGCTCCCTATTTCATCTTGAGATACTAATGCCGAATCTTCTAAGCTATATTTTTCTTTTAATTGTGTAAATAATTCATTAAGCTTACTTGAACTTAAATCCTTAGATTTAATTTCTAATTGTGTATTTTCAAGTTTATTAGTAACAGGTTCTACCGCATAGTTTGCTATGATTTCATCTACTTCTGCTTTATTAAAGTCTTTTCCAAAATCAATAACTACCTGAGTACCACCTTTAAAATCTATACCAAAGTTTAATCCCTTTGTAAACATAAATCCTAAACCTATAACTATTATAATAAGTGATGCTGATATCCACCATTTACTTTTTTCAACTACTTTAAGCATTCTATTTACCCCCTTTAACTCTTCCAAATTTTGAAGGTTTATTTAGCATGCCCATTTTAAATGCTAAATTCATAAAGAATCTAGTTACAACTATAGCGGTAAATATACTTATTGAAATACCTATTAATAAAGTTAATGCAAAACCTTTTACTGGACCTGAACCTAAGAAATATAATACTAAGCCTGCTAATAATGTAGTTACATTTGAGTCTATTATAGAACTCATTGCATTATTAAAACCTAATTTTATAGAAGTTCTAATAGATTTTCCATTTCTAAGTTCTTCTTTAATTCTTTCAAATATAAGAACATTAGCATCTACAGCCATGCCTATAGTTAATAATAATGCTGCTATACCAGGTAAAGTTAAGGTAACATCTACAAGTATAAATGCATATAGAACTAATAATATATATACAGTTAATGTTAAACAAGATAAAATTCCTGGAACTCTATAATATAAAATCATAAATAAAAATATTAAAGATATTCCTATTAATCCTGCCATCATAGCATTTGGTAATGCATTCTCACCTAATTGAGCCCCTACTGTTTTAACTGAAACTGCTTTTACTGGTACTGGCAATGCCCCAGCATTTATTATTCCTGAAATCTTTTGTGCTTCTTCCATTGATTTGTTACCTGATATTATTGCTTCACCATTAGTTATTGCCGTATTAACCTTTGGATTTGTTAAAACTTCTCCATCCATTTTTATAGCAATATTTTGTCCTAAAAACTTTTGAGTAGCTTCTGCAAATTTTTTAGTACCTTCTTCATTTAACTTAAGTGTTATTACAGGTTCAGCTGTTTGATGATCAATAGTAACCTTAGACTCTTTAATATCTTTACCATTTAAAATTATGTTATCGTCAGGACCTACAAATGTTAATTCTCCTGTTTTTTCTAAGCTTTCAACAATTCCATTAGAATCATAAGCTCCTGGGATATCAACTCTTACTCTTTTATCACCCTCTGTAGTAACTACGGTTTCAGATACTCCAACTTTATTAACTCTTAAAGATAAAAGCTCCTTTGTTTTAGTCAAATCTTCTGGTGTAACATTATCTCCTTCAATTTCCATTAATACGGATACTCCACCTTGAAGATCTAGTCCTTTAGTTATTACATTATTAAATGTTTTAAACTGATAATCTCCAAGTACAAATCCCTTAAATCCAGCAATAGCTAAAAAAACGATTACTGCAACGGAGATAAAAAATACTATGGAACTTCTTACTTTTGTTTTCATAGTTCTCCCCCTCTGTATTTTATCCTCAATAATTAGATTATATTGGTTTGTTGCCATATAGTCAATATATGGCAACTTTTTTATGATTTTTTTAAATTATTCCATTGTTTTTGCTTTTAATGCTATAGCACATTCTATTCTTTTCTTTTGCATCTCACATCCAATTTCATATGGAATATGAATGTCATTATTAAAATTGAAATTATTAGCTTGGCATCCTCCACTACAATAGAATCTTGCCCAACATTCTTTACATATAGGCTTATTATATATATGAGCTTTTTTAAATGTTTTAGATACTTCTTTTGCTTTTATCCCTTCATCAAGAGTACCTAATAAGAAATCTGTATTACCAACAAATTGATGACATGGATATATTTCTTCATCTGGAGTTATTGCTACATATTCATGTCCAGCTCCACAACCTGCTATTCTTTTATATATACATGGTCCTCCATTTAAATCTATATTAAAATGATAAAATTTAAATGGATTATCATTTTCTTTTGCTCTTCTAACCATTTCAGCATACAATTTATCATATTGCTCAAATATTGTAGGTAGATCTTCTTTTCTTAATGAAAGTTCATGACTATCTGGCAAAACAACTGGTTCTATTGATATTTCATTAAAACCTTCATTAGCAAGAGCCATTACATCCTCAAAGAAATCCGTATTATTTCTTGTAAATGTTCCTCTAGCATAATATTGTTTTGATTCATCTCTTCTTTCTACCATCTTTTTTATATTAGGTAAAATTCTATCATAACTTCCTGAACCATCAAATCTCACTCTAACACTATCATTAACTTCTTTTCTTCCATCAATTGATAAAATTATGTTACCCATATTTTTATCAATATAATCCATTATCTCATCATTTAATAATGTGGCATTAGTAGTCATAGTGAATCTTACTGTTTTACCTTCATATTGTTTTTCTGCTTCTCTAGCATAATCAATTATTTCTTTAATGGTATTAAACACCATTAAAGGCTCACCACCAAATAAATCAACTTCTATATTCTTTATATTTCCAGAATTCTTAAGAACAAAATCTATTGCTTTTTTACCTGTTTCTGCACTCATAGGCTTTCTGCAACCTTTATATTCTCCTTCATCTGCAAAACAATATTTACATTTTAAATTACAATCATGAACTACATTTAAACATAAAGCCTTTATATGTGATTCTGTACTATCATTTGCAGCAACTTCCTCATAAAGATCTTTTGAATATAAATCGCCTTCATTAACTAATTGAAGTAAATCTTCATAAGCCTCTGTAACTTCTTTATTGGAGTATTTTCCTTGAAGCTTTGAAATTAAGTACTCTTTGTCACATAGCTTGTTATTATCCTCAAGCATTTCGTATATAAGTTCATCTACCACATGTAAACTACCTGAATTTACATCTATTACGTAATACTCTCCGTCTTGTACAAATCTGTGAATTAATGACACTTTTGTTTCCTCCTAACTATAATTAAGGCAGTAACTCTTTAGTTACTGCCACCTAAAGTTTATAATTAAATTTCACAAGCTAAGTTTGCTACTGTAGCTGATGTTTTACAAGCTGATTGACATGAATTAGCACACTCTCTGCAATCTGCTGGCTTACATAAGCTCTTTTTTAAACTTGACTTGTTGATTGTTTTTATACGCTTCATTACTATTACTCCTCCATTCAAAACTATCTTTTAACATTATAGCATGTACCTTTTTATTTTAAAAGATTTTTTTGTATTTTTATCTTTAGCAATATTAGTACTTTGCCATTTGTCAATACTTTTTTTATATTTTAAAAACTACAATATTTTTTAATTTTAATCCCCCTTTTTACTACTAATTTTATTAATGTAAAAAGAGGGATATTTTTATTAATCTATTTTTGAACTAATACCTTGTTTTGTTAATTCAATTTTTGTTCTATCAGCACTTGTTTCAATAACTATATTCTCTTCAGTTATTTTTATAATTCTTCCAACTATTCCGCCTCTAGTTAAAACTTTGTCATTAATCTTTAATTCAGTTAACATTTCATCATATTTCTTTTTTCTCTTCTTTTCTGGCACGATTAAAAGTAAATAGAAAACTCCCATCATTGCTATAAAAGGAAGTATTGTGATTAACATGTTCATTATATAATCCTCCTAAATTTATTTTTTATTATTAAGCTCTTCCTTCCCACTCTGCTAATTTCTTAGCTTTAAACTCATGGAAACACCCTTCATCTATTGCTTTTCTTATATCTTCCATAAGCTTATTATAAAAATATAGGTTATGAAGAACACATAATCTCATAGCTAACATTTCTTTAGCTTTAAATAAATGTCTTATATAAGCTCTTGAATAATTTTTACAAGCAGGACACTCACAACCTTCATCTATAGGCTTTTCATCCAGCTCAAATTTAGCATTCATTAAATTTATTTTTCCATTTTTATTAAACACATGACCATGTCTTCCATTTCTAGCTGGTAAAACACAATCAAAGAAATCTACTCCTCTTTCAACAGCTTCTAAAATGTTTGTTGGTGTACCAACCCCCATTAAATATATTGGCTTATCCTGTGGTAAATGAGGAACTACCGCATCTATAACTTTATACATATCTTCATGACTTTCTCCTACTGCCAATCCACCTATTGCATATCCGTCTAAATCCATTTTAGTTATAGTTTTTGCATGCTCTATTCTAATATCCTCATATATTCCACCCTGGTTTATTCCAAAAAGCATTTGTTCTTTATTTATAGTTGAATCTAAAGAATTTAATCTATCCATTTCAACTTTACATCTTTCTAACCATCGAGTAGTTCTTTCAACTGATTTTTCAACATATTCTCTTGTTGAAGGATTAGGTATGCATTCATCAAAAGCCATAGCTATAGTTGATGCTAAATTACTTTGAATTTGCATACTCTCTTCAGGTCCCATAAATATTTTCTTACCATCTATATGAGAATTAAAATAAACTCCCTCTTCTTTTATTTTTCTCATTGAAGATAATGAAAATACTTGGAATCCACCTGAATCTGTTAAAATTGGTCTATCCCAATTCATAAATTTATGTAATCCACCCATTGCTTTTACTACTTTATCACTAGGTCTTAAATGTAAATGATATGTATTTGATAATTCAACCTGACACCCTATATCTTTTAAATCCATTGAAGAAACAGCACCTTTAATAGCTGCCAAAGTACCTACATTCATAAATACTGGTGTTTGTATAGTTCCATGAGGAGTTACAAACTCACCTCTTCTTGCATTACCATCTTTCTTTAGTAAAGTATATCTTTTCTTTGTCAATCTAGTTCACTTCCCTTTTTAATTATTATATAATAAAATTGACTTTTTTTATTTTTACTTATTTTATAAACATAGAGTCTCCAAATGAAAAGAATCTATATCTTTCTTTTACCGCTTCATTATAAGCATTCATTACATTTTCTTTTCCTGCAATAGCTGAAACTAACATTATAAGAGTTGATTCAGGTAAATGGAAATTAGTTATTACAGCATCAACTATTTTAAATTTATATCCTGGATATATAAATATATTTGTCCAACCACTTTGTGGCTTAACTCTTCCATTTTCATCTCCAATAGTTTCTAAAGTTCTTGATGATGTAGTACCTACTGCTATAACTCTCTTTCCATTTTCTTTAGTTCTATTTATTATATCTGCATTTTCTTGTGTTAAATCAAAATATTCCGAATGCATTACATGATTATTTACATCTTCAACTTTTACTGGTCTAAAAGTTCCTAATCCTACATGTAATGTTAAAAATGCAATATTTATTTTTTTATCTTTTATTTGTTGTAATAATTCTTCTGTAAAGTGTAATCCTGCTGTAGGTGCTGCCGCTGAACCTTTTTCTTTTGAATACACTGTTTGATATCTTTCTTTATCTTCTAATTTTTCATGTATGTATGGAGGTAATGGCATTTGCCCTAACTCATCTAATACTTGTTCAAATATTCCTTCATATATAAATTCTATAATTCTATTGCCTTCCTCTGTGACTTCTCTTACAACAGCCTTTAATTTTCCTTCTCCAAAAGTAAAAACAACTCCTGGCTTAGCTTTTTTTCCAGGCTTAGCTAAACATTCCCATTTGTCACCTTCTATTCTTTTTAAAAGAAGAAATTCTATTTTACCACCAGTACCATCTTTCTCTCCAATTAGTCTAGCTGGTAAAACTCGTGTATTATTTAAAACTAAAGTATCACCTTCATTTAAATAATTTATTATATCATGAAAAACCTTATGCTCTACTTCACCGGTTTTTCTATCTAAAACCATAAGTCTAGAAGAATCTCTTTTTTCTAAAGGACATTGAGCTATTAACTCTTCTGGTAAATCAAAATAAAAATCGCTAACTTTCATAATATACACACCTTTTCTAATCTAACTTTCAAACAAATTATATTGCTTAAACTCTCTAGTATTTGTATTGTTTTTAACTCTTCCTAAATGTTTATAAGCTTTATCTGTGGCAACTCTTCCTCTAGGAGTTCTCATTATAAAACCTTTTTGTAGAAGATATGGTTCATACACATCTTCTAAAGTATCTAATTCTTCTCCCACAAAATAAGACAAAGTCTCTATTCCAACAGGCCCACCATTAAAATTATCTATTATAGCTTCTAATATAGTATTATCTACTCTGTCAAACCCTTCACTATCTACTTCTAACATTTCTAAGGATTTTTTTGCAGCCTCTAATGTTATTTCATTATTATATAATACTTCAGCATAATCTCTAACTCTCTTTAGCAGTCTATTAGCTATTCTTGGAGTACCTCTTGATCTTCTTGCAATTTCATAAGCACCTTCTTCTGTAATACCACACCCTAATATGTCCGAGCTTCTAATTATTATTTCCTTTAATTGATCATTAGTGTAATATTCCATAGCACATAATACTCCAAATCTATCTCTTAAAGGTGAACTAAGCATTCCTATTCTAGTAGTAGCACCTATAAGAGTAAACTTAGGTAGATCTAATCTAATAGATTTGCTTGCTGCTCCCTTTCCAATTATTATATCAAGCACATAATCCTCCATTGCTGGATATAATATTTCCTCTACGCTTCTATTTAATCTGTGAATTTCATCAATAAATAAAACGTCATTATTATTTAATGTTGTAAGAATAGCAGCTAAGTCACCAGCTCTTTCTATAGCTGGACCTGATGTTATTTTTAAATTTCCACTCATTTCATTAGCTATTATATTAGCTAATGTTGTTTTTCCTAAACCTGGTGGGCCATATAATATTACATGATCTAATGCTTCATCTCTATTTTGAGCAGCTTTTATAAAAATATTTAATCTTTCCTTAACTTTATCTTGACCAATATACTCATTTATTTTTTCTGGTCTTAAGCTATACTCATTGGATGAATCTATATTTATTTCCTTAGAAGTTACTATTCTATCATCCAAATTTGTTCCCCCCTTATTTTAATATTTTAATTCATAAGTAACTTTAAGCTCTCTTTTATCATATTTTCTATAGACCCTGATTTATCAACTTTATTTATTGTTTTTTCTACTTCTTTTTCTGTATAACCTAAAGCCATTAAAGCTGCTAGTACCTCTTGCATCTTGTAGCTATAATTTTCTTCTATTTCTATACTTTCCATAGTTTTTTTATCTGTACTTATTAAATCTTCTGATTTTAATTTATCTTTAAGCTCTAATATTATTCTTTGAGCTGTCTTTTTTCCAATTCCAGGTGCTCTAGTAATATGTTTTTCATCACCTATTATAATAGAATATTTTAAATTATTCACATTACTTATGGATAATAATGATAATGCAGCCTTTGCACCCACTCCATTTATAGATAATAAAAGTTTAAACATTTCTAATTCTTCTTTAGTAATAAACCCATATAATCCAATAAAATCTTCTCTTACTATTTGTTCAGTATATAGTACTACTTCTTCAGAAACTTTCGGCATATTTGCCATGGAATTTCCAGAAGTAAAGATTCTATATCCTATGTTATATACTTCTATAATAATATAATCTTTATTTATTCCCTTGAATTCACCTTTAATATATTCGTACATATTTATGCCAATCTCCTATATTAATTAACTATACAAAATCTATATAATACTTTAACATGAACCTTAAATATTATCAATATAAAGTAAACTTACCTCAAAGAAAAATTATCCATTTTTAATATAAAAAAGACAATGTCTTTTTATAAAACACTGCCCTTTTATATAAATGTTTTTTTATATTTATTGTTGTTTTAAAATTAACTTGTATATGCACTTAATTCCTCTTCACATTGTTCTCTAGTATCAAATTTTTTATTGAAATTTTTTATTGCTTCTCTATCTCTATCTGGTAATGTTTCAATATTAATAAATGTAATATCTTCTGTTTTTTCTATAATGGCTATTCCATTTTCATCACTTTTAAACATAGCAATACAACCATCCTTTTCACCAATATAATATTTATTAGGTTCTAGTGATGTACTTATCTCTTGATTTCTACTAAATATAATCTCTTGTCCATTCCATGCTACTTTTTCATAGCCCTTTTCTTTTAAAATTTCTTCTAAGCCCTCTACTGTTACCTCATCTAAATGTATTTGTTTCTTATAATCTCCTATAGTAGTTTTATAATCTACAAATACATTCTTATCTGGAGTTTTCCTTGTAAAAACAATGTTAACATCATCTTTTAAAGAAGTTTCTTCTTTATTTTTTGTTTCATTCATTACGCTAGATGTATCTTCCGTATTATAACTATTATAAATAAAAGAAGTAAAATAACTTGCTGAAAAAACAACTAAAGATAAAACAGTAACTATCATAATAGTTATAACTTTATTATTTTTTATTTTATTCCAATTCATATAATCACCTCTAGCTGTGATTATTTACAACTTTTATAAAATTATTCATTTATTGTCAAAAAAGTTTCATTGTTAATAAACAATAAGTTATTTTGTATTTTTGCCTAGTAATAAAATACTTTTATCCATGTTTAATAAATATTATAAAAATTTCGTATAAATATTAATTAGTTGATTAACTTTTAATTAATATTAATTGTAAACAATTTTAATGAAAATTTATTTAAAAATACTATAAAAATAAATCTATTTAAAAATTTATCTAGTTTGAATAATTAATATTTTATAATTATAATTTTAATAAGAAATTAATTATAATTTTTAAAATAAATAAATTTAACAAAGGAGGTCTAATAAAATGAAGAAAAATAGTAAAACATTAATGCTCATTTTATTCCTTTTAGGTATATTCATGGGAGCAATGGATACTGGAATTGCTTCACCAGCTAGAACAGTTATAGCTTCAACTTTTAACATAAGTACTTCTGCTAGTGTATGGATGATTACTGTTTATACTTTAGCTTATGCTGTTTCCATGCCTATAACTGGAAAACTTTCTGATAGATATGGTAAGAAAAAAGTTTATATAATTTGTATCGCAATTTTTGGTATAGGTTCATTACTTTGTGGATTATCTGACGTGGTAGGAAGTTATGAATTTTTAATATTTGCAAGAATAATAGAAGCTCTTGGTGCTGGTGGTATAATGCCTATAGCTACAGCTTATATAGGTGAATCTTTCCCTATTGAAAAAAGAGGTACAGCCCTTGGCTTAGTAGGAGCTGTTTATGGTATAGCTACAGTGCTTGGACCTAGTTTAGGCTCAGGGATTCTTGATATATTTGGATCTAATAAATGGGGATTATTATTTTTAATAAATGTACCAATAAGTATTGCTATAGTTCTAATTGCATTATTTAATAAAGATGAAAGTATTGTTAAACCTAAAGCAAAAATGGATATTACAGGAAGTGTAGTTTTAAGCTTATTAATACTTTCATTAATGTATTCTATAACTAATTTAAATTTTGCAAATCTTTTAGACTCTTTTAAATCTAAAGATGTTTATCCATTTTTAATAGCTTTCTTAATTCTTATTCCTATATTTATAATTGTAGAAAGAAAAGCTGTAGATCCTGTATTAAATTTGAAATTTTTCAAAGATAAAGATATAGTTTTAACTTTAATAGTAAGCTTTATAGTTGGTTGTGCTATGATGTCTTTAATATTTATACCTCAATTTGGTGCTAATGTTTTAAGACTTAATGAAGGTTCTGGTGGATATTTAGTAACATGGATGGCTATATTTACTGGTCTTGCTTCTCCTATAGGCGGAAAATTAATTGATAAATTCTCAGCTAAATTTGTTTTAACTGTAGGATTTTTAACAACTATCATAGGTTGTTTAATATTATCATTAATAACAGCTAAAACTTGTGATCACATTTCTTTATACATAGGATTAATAGCTTTAGGTTTAGGTATGGGTTTCACCATGGGAACACCTCTAAACTACTTAATTCAAGCCTATGTAAAAAAAGAAGAAGCTACCACAGGACAATCTACTGTATCATTAATTAGATCCATTGGGGTTGCTATATCACCTAACTTATTAGTTAACTTTTTATCCGATGCAGGAAAAGAACTCCCTAATAAATTAATGAAAGTTTTACCTCCATTAAATATTCCTGGAATTAATTTAGCTGAAGGTACTGGTAATATGTCTACTAATATGTCACATACTTTTCAAAATGCTAGTGTTAATAATATAGTTGATGTTGTTAAGGAATTTATTTCATCAATGATCCACAATATGCAACCTATGCTTCAACATGAATTAACTGGCAAATTACCTCCTAATATGTCTGTAAATACTTTTATAAATAATTTTACTAACAATTATTTAAATGAAATAGATAAATCTAAATCAATAATAGAATCAACCTTCCAACAAACTTTAAATAATGGATTTGCTCATTTATTTCTTTTTGTTGCGGTATTCGCTTTAGTAGCTTTAGTTTTAACTCAATTTCTATCATCAAAAAGACTTAAAGCTCTAAAACATGATAAAGATAAATCTCAAGTTTAATTTATAAAAAATAAGTAGTTTATCTATTTATAAACTACTTATTTTTTTATTTAAGTTTTTGATATAATAGCTCTAAAACAACTTAATCCTGGATAAATTTCTGATACTAAACACTCCTCAGGAATATTAAAATCATATCCATATTTAAACTTTAAATTTGTATTATCTAATTGTTCTTTAAATTCATTAAGGTTAACTGATGGATAATCCATAGTTAAAATTATTATTCCATTATCTTTTAAACACCGTTTAAATTCATTAAAAGTATTTAATCTATCTGATAAGCTCATATGCTCTAAAACTGAAATACAATATATTTTATCAAAGCTTTTATCTTTATATGGCAAATTACTTAAATTGCATACATCAAAAGTGATTTTCTCTGTATTTCTTAAAATTCTATTATAGGCTTCTTCACCAAAATACTCTTTAACATAAGAAAATACATACTCTCTATCTTTTAATCTTTCATCTAAATCACAACAATATACCTTTTTACAATTTTCAGCCAAGTAATATTTAAAATGATGTTCTATACCGCAAGCTGCATCTAAACATATATCATACTTATCCGCAAATTTTCCTGCCCAAGGATATTCGTATAGTCTACTCCACCATTGCTCACTTATATTATATATAAAATCATTAGTATTATAATCTGTAGTTTTTATAAATCTAGAAAAAGCATCTTCTTTATTAAACATACTTAACCCCTAAAACTTATTAATTCTATATAATATTCCAAAATAGTATATTTGTTATTTTAAAAGTAAAAAGCCACCTTTCAAAATAAATTATAATTTATTCTGAAAGGTAGCTATTAAAAACATTTATTTTATATTAAAACTAAACAGTAGTTTAACCTTCCCATCCTTCTGGAAACTCAGCATTATGATAAACTTCTTGAACATCATCGTCATCTTCAAGTAAATCTAACATCTTTTGGAACTTTTTAGCTGCCTCTTCATCTATAGAAGTATACGTATCTGGTATCATTTTAACTCCAGCTTCTAAGAACTCCATTCCATTTCCTTCTAAGGCTTCTCTTACTGTTCCAAAATCTTCTGGTGCAGTTGTTATAATAAATACTTCATCTTCTGCTGCGAAATCTTCAGCTCCAGCATCTAAAGCCATCATCATAACTTCTTCTTCATCTAATTCACCTTTTTCAATGATGATTTCTCCTTTTTCTTGGAACATGAAACTAACACATCCTGATGTGCCCATATTTCCGCCACCTTTTGTAAAAGCACTTCTTACATTACCAGCTGATCTATTTTTATTATCTGTTAAAGTCTCAACTATAACAGCAACTCCTGATGGACCATATCCTTCATAAACAATTGTTTCGTAGTTTACAGCAGCTCCTTCTCCAGCAGCCTTTTTTATAGCTCTTTGAATGTTATCATTTGGCATATTTGAAGCCTTTGCTTTTGCTATAACATCTCTTAACTTAGCATTACCATCTAAGTTTGCTCCACCTTCTTTAACTGCAACAGCAATTTCTTTACCTATTTTAGTAAAGATTTTTCCTCTCTTTGCATCCATTTTACCTTTTTTAGCTTGAATATTATGCCATTTTGAATGTCCTGACATTTTAATTCCTCCTAACTTTATGTAAAAATTATTACTTTAATTTTTCTCGCAATACTTGCTTATTATATCATAGTAGCAATATCCATTCAACTTAGCTATTCATCTATATCTGCATATAATCTATAGTCTTCTTTAAAGTAAATCCCTTCCATATCAACAGAAATTTTTGCTTTTCCACTTGTACTTTCTATAACTTCATTTTTTATGTTTTCTAATATTAATTCTTCTGCTAATATATATAATTTTACTCCATCAGTAAATTCAGTATCCTCTATATGCCAATTATTTTGTCCACATAAATATTGGATTTTACCATATAAATCATAATCAATATCTATACATATTCTTGCACCTGAAACTTTTTCTACAATACCTGATGCCTTAACTGCTATAGCAGCCCCCTTAGTATAAGCTCTAGTAAGACCTCCAGCTCCAAGCATTATTCCACCAAAATATCTAGTTACTACAATTGCACAATCTGTTATTTCATTTTTTTTAATAACTTCTAATATAGGAATTCCAGCAGTTCCTTGTGGTTCTCCATCATCACTATATCTTTGAATCCCCATATTTTGTCCTACTACATAAGCATAACAATTATGAGTAGCATCTTTATGCTTATTTTTTATTGATGTTACAAATCCCTTTGCTTCCTCTTCAGTAGTAACTCTTTTAATATATCCTATAAACAAAGATTTCTTTTCTTCAAAACTATCTTCTGTGGTTTTTTTTACAGTTATATATTTCTTCATTCATCCTACCTGCCTTTTAAAATTTCATATATATTATTTATACCTTTATCTATATTTTTATAATCTAACTGTGAAAATCCTAATCTAAAACTCCACTCTCCATCTTTAGCATTATGAAAAAATATCACTCCTGGAGTTATTATAGTATTTTTTTCTTTTAATTTATAAAATAATTCTTTAGATGTTACATTAAGATTTTTATTTATATTAAGAAATAAATTTAAGCCTCCTTTAGGCTCATGAAATGTAACTAATCCATTTAATCTTTCCTTTATTAATTTCACTACATAATTATACCTATTAGAATACTCCCTATTTAAACACTTTATATGATCAACCCAATAACCTTTAGTTATATATTCATTTAAAGCTCTTTGCATCAAACTAGAAGTTGATATATCTGTGCTTACTTTTGATGCATGTAATATTTCATTAAACTCTGTTGGTGCTAATAAGTATCCTATTCTTATTCCTGGTAAAAATATTTTTGAAAAACTTTTGATATATATAACTCTTTTAGAATCTAAACTTCTATAAGGCAAATATTCAATTTCATCATCATATATAAGCTCTGATAAATAATCATCTTCTATAATATAAAAATTATATTTGTATGCTAGCTCAATTATTTTTTTCTTTTTCTTTAAAGAACAACTCACTCCCGTAGGATTTTGAAAATAACTCATAGTATAAAAACACTTAACTTTATATTTTTTTATTAATTTTTCTAAATACTCTATATTAACACCATCATTTTCTATAGGCACTTGTAGAACATTAGCTCCTCTTAACTTTAAAACTGTTAATGCCCCACTATAAGTTGGCTTTTCAACTATTACAGCTTCATTTATATTTATTAAAGCCTTAGCTACTATATCTATACCTTGTTGAGCACCAGATATTATTAACATATTATCCAAACAATTTTTACCATTCCAAAAATTATTATTTATACTTTCTCTTAAACTTTTATATCCTAGTGAATCATTATAAGTTAAAGCATCAATTCCATCTCTTGTTAAAACTTCATTAAAAACTTCTCTTAAAGTCTCTACTTTAAAAAAATTGGTACTGGTTGTCTCTCCAGTAAAATCTATAAAATCTTTTAATTCTCCTGAAGCTATTTTATTAAAAATATCTTTATATTCATTTTTCAAATTTTTTACTGCTTCTTTTCTTCTTGCATAAGAACCACTACCTTGAACTTGATATATATAACCTTCAGTAGATAACTTTTTATAAGCATTTATTACAGTTATTTTATTTACTTTTAAATATTTAGATAAAATTCTAATAGTAGGTAATTTTTCACCATCTAATATTTCTTTACATTCAATTAGTTCTTTTATTTTATTATAAATATCTATGTACTTAGAACTATCCTCTGTAAATTTTATAGTATATTTCTCCATAAACCTCTCCCTTAATTAATGAGATTTTATTAAATAAACTTTCTCATTAACCATTTTATCACCAGATATTGATTTATAATCTCTAAGTTCTTTATAAAGGATTCCTTTTTCCACTAACTCTAATAAAATTTCTTCAAATTCTATACTAAATCCTTCAAATAAACTTGAATTTTTTATTTCATAAGAACTAAAATAAATATCTTTATCTCCCATATAATCTAATAATATTTTACAGGCTCTTTTTAAATTTAGATTTAAAAATTCTTCAACATATAAAAGTACTTTATTTACATTTTCTTCACAAACATTTTGTAATAAATTTCTTAACAATTGATCAAATTTATTATTTAAATTCATAACCATAGTACTAGATACTTTACTAACTAAATATCCATTTATATTAAGATATAGTTTACTAAAATCTTCTACAACATCCATCAAAATCATGAAAGAACTATAACTTTTCCTATTGTAAATACATTTTTTACAGGCATTTATATTTTTTAAAAGAGAACCTAAATAAACCAAATTCCATCTTTCTCTATTTAAGTCACTATAATGCTTAGCTTCAATGAATTTTTCTGTTATTTCATTATCTTTTGAAGTTATGAGTTTAGATGAGATAAATTTTCTATGAATGGTACTACCTCCTATATTGCCCTTGGTAAAATTAAAAAATTCTTCTTTTGATAATATTCTCATATGCATAGGTATACCATTATCTTCACCATATATATCATTTATTCCATTAATGTTTTTATCTACAACTACAAATAAATCAACATCAGAATTTTCCCATATATCTCCTGTTATAATGCTTCCAAAAACACTTACTGCTAACACATCAGAATTTTCACTTAAAGTCTTAATTATTGAATTAAACGCCTTCTGATATTCTATAATTTTCTTACTCAAAATAACCGTCCCTTCTTTAATATAATTTTTATCTCACTTTTAAATTATTATAGTCTTTTTCTTATTAAGTTTCTACTCTTGTATATTATCAAAATACTTCTTTTGTAAATATAGTTCTTATGACAAAAGGCTCTTCAAAAAAATATTTTGAAAAGCCTTTAAAAGCAAATTTATTTTAAATTTCAAATTCTTTACACTTATTTAATATTTCCTCATCTACATCTGCTTTTATATAGGTTCCATCTTCCCTATATTCTTCTTCTAAAACCTTTCCGTTTCTATGTAAAAAAGCAACTGTTTGTTGATTAGTGTATGGTATTAAATATTCTTTTGTTTCAAGAGTATAAGGTAATTCTATACTTATTTCTTTTAATAATAAATCTAAATTTATTCTTTCTACTGCTGATATTTCAATAATTTTATACTTATTTGAATACAATTCTCTAAGCTCATTTAGCTGTTCTTCCGTTAATATATCTATTTTATTTAAAACTAATAATGTTGGTTTATCAGCTGCACCTAATTCTTCTAAAACATTTTCTACAGCGCTTATTTGTTCTTTCACATAGGGTGATGAAGCATCCACTATATGACATAATAAATCTGAAAAAATTACTTCTTCTAATGTAGACTTAAAAGCCTCTACTAATTCATGAGGAAGTTTGTTAACAAATCCTACAGTATCTGTTAATGTTACAACTCTATTATCTAAAAGATTAATAGCTCTAGTAGTAGTATCTAAAGTAGCAAATAACATATTAGCTTCAAATACTTTTTCCTTAAATTGATTATCTCTAGAAGCAGCTATATCACATAATGTATTTCTTAATGTAGATTTTCCTGCATTTGTATATCCAACTAATGATACTTGAGGTATATTTTGTTTATTTCTTTTTTCTCTTTGAACTTCTCTAGTTTTCTTTATTTTTTTTAACTCATCATTAAGATCATAAATTCTTTCTTTTATGTGTCTTCTATCAGTTTCTAATTTTTTCTCTCCTGGACCTCTTGTTCCAATTCCTCCACCGGTTCTAGAAAGTACTGTTCCTAGACCCATTAGCCTTGATGCTCTATATTTTAATTGTGCAAGCTCTACTTGAATTTTAGCTTCTCTTGTTTTAGCTCTTCTAGAAAATATTTCTAAGATTAGCGTGGTTCTATCTATTACTTTTACACCTAAATTAGCTTCTAAATTTCTAACCTGTGCACCGGATAATTCATCATCAAAAATAATTAAATTAGCTCTCAAACTTTGTCTTAAATTTGATATTTCTTGAACCTTACCTCTTCCTATATAAAAAGCTGGATCAATTTTACTTCTATTTTGAAATACCCTATCTAAAACTGGTATATTACATGCTTCTGCAAGTTCTTCAAGCTCTTTTAAGCTTTCATCAGTATCACAACCAACTAATATAGCTTTTTCGCTATCATCTTCTTCTACATTACTTTGCTTTATTATTGATTCTATATGAGTTATTTTATCTAGAACATTTAACCCTAAACATTTATCTATTGATAAATGTGGATACTCTTCACAAATTAATATTTCATTTTCTACAAAGCAAAATCCTAAAGATACATCTTTAACTTTTCCATCATCTATTGCTATAGCCATTATTGCATCTAGCTTTAACTTTAATAAAGCTGATATGTCTAAAGCAGATAGTCTACAAATTCCATTTGGATGGGTATGTATGATTCTTACTCCTGATAATTTTTTCTCATAAATATCCATAAGAGGAACTTCAACACTAGTGGAATCTCCAATAGCAACTCCAGTTACTCTTCCTTTTCTATCTATGGCCACACTTACTTCTCTTTCAATGTGATTGGAAATCCTTGTTATAATTTCTACAATATCTTCCGTGCAAATCGAATATTTAGGAACATTAATTTTATATATATTCTCTAACTCATTAAGTATAGATTTTCTTATTCCCTCTACATTTCCGTATATCATAAAATAATCACCTCTTTTTTATAATTTGTCATTCTTGACAAGTTGCATTTAATTTTATACTATAAATACAATATTGTAAACAACACACATTACCTATTAGGAGGATTACTATGGAGGATAAGAAAAGAAACATTCTTCTTTCTGAAAATCAAATTAAAGAGAGAATTGAGGAAATAGGAGCTATACTAACAAAAGACTACGAAAATAAAAATTTATATGTACTTTCTTTATTAAGAGGAAGTTTTATATTTGCTGCTGATTTAGTACGAGCTATAGATACAAAAACACAAGTAGGTTTTATGACAACTTCAAGTTATGGTCATGCTGAAGAAAGCTCTGGAAAAGTAAATGTAGTAAATGATATACCAGACAATATTAATGGATTAGATGTTTTAATAGTAGATGATATAATAGATACTGGAATTACTATGAATTTTGTAATAGAACATGTAAAATCATTAGGTGCTAAATCTATTAAAACTTGTACTCTTTTAGATAAACCTTCAAGAAGAACTGTTAATGGTTTAAAACCTGATTATTGCTGTTTTGAAATAGCTGATTTGTTTGTAGTTGGTTATGGATTAAATTATGGAAATTATTATAGAAATATTCCTTACATATTTAATTGGGAAAATAACTAATATTATTTTTTAAAATATTAAGCATAGTATATATTTAAACAAAAATTTATCTTTTTAAAATATACTATGCTTTTTCAATAAATAAAATTTGAAAATTCCTTAATATAGAAAGCAAATTATCTATGTTATTTATTTTCAAAAATATCTGATCCTAAAGATGTTCTTGGTATTTCTCCTACAATTATGGTTTCAGAAACAGGAATTTCATTTTTCACTTGTACTTCTCTACTATCTAATGGAAGAATTATTTTCAAGTCAGTTTTTACAACAATATAAATTTTATGTCTAGTTTGATTTATTCCTGCTGATTCAAATGTAGAGTCATAACTAACATCCACCCTTCCTATAGGCTCCATTTTAACTGTAATAGTAGGACCAAAATAAGACATAATATTATTTTTAGTTATATATCCAATAGGAATTTTAACTCCTATTGAACCAACTTCTTTTATTTCTTGTTGAGATTTAATAGCTACTTCTGTGGCTAATGTATTCAACTTTACTGTATCAGCTTTAATCATTGTTATATTACCTTTATTATCTTTATCTATTTCAATAATATCTTCATAATCAAATTTTTTTTCATATACATTAGCAATATTTTTATTAATAATCTCTATAGTTTTTGCTCTCATTTCAGAATCTGCTACTAACATTACAGTTGGAGAAACTACTTTATCAAAGTAATATATAAATGAAATTAGTGCAATAATTATAGTAATGGTAGCTATTATAAAAATTCTCTTAATTAATTTAAATTGTATTTTTTCTTTATTATTTGAGATTTTTCTGTAATACACTACTTCACCTTCTTTGTTTATGTAATTTTGATTTACTATTGATATTATTATGCTATAATAATATATATTATTTCTTAATTTTTTTACCAAAATTCGCTATTATATTTATTAATTTAATAAATATTTATAATAGTAATCATGTTTATT
>NZ_WHJC01000033.1 GCF_009295725.1 Clostridium tarantellae | reverse complement strand
ATTTATAATTATGCTACATTAAAAGTAATTATAAACATAATTATATAAAATTACTAGATATTTTTTAAATTTAATTAACTAAATTTAAAATAATTACTTAATAAAAACAAATAAAGTCAGTAATAGTTATTACTGACTTTGAAATTTTCATATTTTTATTTATTTTTAATTGAAGCTTTTATAAATTCCTTAAATAATGGATGTGGTCTATTTGGTCTTGATTGTAATTCTGGATGATATTGAACTGCAACAAACCAAGGATGATTTTTTATCTCTACACACTCTACTAATCTTCCATCTGGAGATGTTCCTGATATCACCAATCCACTTTCTTCTAATCTACTTCTATATTCATTATTAAATTCGTATCTGTGTCTATGTCTTTCATAAATTAACTCTTCATTATATGCTGTATCACAAAAAGTATCATTAGTAAGTTTACATGGATATAATCCTAATCTCATAGTTCCACCTAAATCTTCTACATCTTTTTGCTCTGGCATTAAATCTATTACAGCATAAGGAGTTTTAGGATTTAATTCTGATGAATGTGCATTTTCTAATCCACATACATTTCTTGCATACTCAATAACAGCACATTGCATTCCTAAACAAATTCCTAAGAATGGTTTTTTATTCTCTCTTGCCCATCTTATGGCTTCTATCTTTCCTTCTACACCTCTATCTCCAAATCCACCTGGTACTAAAACACCATCTACATTTTTTAATAATTCATTAACATTATTAGTATTAAGGTCTTCTGAATTTATCCATTTAATATCTACATTAGAATCATTAGCTAATCCACCATGATTTAATGCTTCTACTACTGAAATATAAGCATCATGTAATTCTACATACTTACCTACAAGTGCAATTTTAGTATTTCCATTTAAATGAGTTAACTTATGAACCATATCAATCCATTCTCTATTATCTATATCTCTACAACCTAAATTTAATTTTTCGCAAACTAATCTGTCTAAACCTTCTTTATGTAACATTAAAGGAACTGCATATAAATGTTCTGCATCTAAGTTTTGTATTACTGCTCTTCCTTCTACATTACAGAATAAACCTATTTTATTTTTCAAATCATCAGAAAGTTCTTTTTCAGATCTACAAACTATTATATCTGGTTGAATTCCTATACTTCTTAATTCTTTTACTGAATGTTGAGTTGGCTTAGTTTTTAACTCACCAGCTTTTCCCAAATAAGGAACTAAAGTTACATGTATAAAGCAAACATTTTCTCTTCCTACTTCATATTGAATTTGTCTTATAGCTTCTAAGAAAGGAAGTGACTCTATATCTCCAATAGTTCCTCCTATTTCAGTTATAACTACATCTACATCACTTTCTTTTCCAACTTTATAAACTTTCTCTTTTATAGCATTTGTTATATGTGGTATAACTTGAACCGTTCCACCTAAATATTCTCCTCTTCTTTCCTTAGAAATAACAGACCAATAAATTCTTCCTGCTGTTACATTGGAATTTTGAGTTAAATTTTCATCTATAAATCTTTCATAATGTCCTAAATCTAAATCTGTTTCAGCTCCATCATTAGTTACAAATACTTCACCGTGCTGATAAGGACTCATTGTACCAGGATCAACATTTAAATAAGGATCAAATTTTTGTAAACTAACCTTCAATCCTCTATTTTTTAATAACCTTCCTAAAGAAGCCGCTGTTATACCTTTTCCTAAAGATGATACAACACCACCTGTTACAAATACATATTTAGTTTTATTTATCATAAATTGTCCTCCTAGAGTTTTTTATTTTTTTTATCTAAAACAGTTGACAATAACTCTACCAACACTTATAATAGTTATTACCCATTAAAATAGGTTTACTATTGCCTTAAATAACATAGATAAAATTTTATCACATAGTATATTGTTTAGTCTACTTTTCTTGTGCTATGTTTTTTTGTTAATTCCTTTAATTAATGAAATTAACTCTTCTTTTCTTAATATTTTAATTTCATTCTCTTTATTTCTTATTTTTTTGCACTTTTATCTTTTTAAAAATAAATTTAATTATAATTTATTTTGCAAAATTTAATATATTTTTATTCTTAAAATTATAAATAATGTCAATCAATTTTGCTTTACATATGTTTTTAATTTTTTTTATTTTATAAGAATAAAATCTGCTTCGCAGACCGCCTTCGGCACTTTAATTAAAGTTATCCACAGATTTTTAAAATTATAATTTCCTAAAGAATAAAAAAATAATTTTACACATATATATGCGTAAAATTATTCTCTAATTATTTATGTACTTTTATATCTATAGATAAATTAGTATTTAATGGTTCTTGATTAGCAACTATCATTAAATATTCTAAATCTATTTTCCCACCATCTTCATTTATATCTATATCAACTTTTTTAGTAATAGTCTTTAATTCTAACATACCATATGGAGTATTATATAGTACTATAGCATCTTTATTATTTTTAAACTCCATAGTTGTACTTGTAGTACCTTCTCTATTTAGTATTATAGAATTTTCTTTTATATCTAATTTAGTTGTAGTGCCTTCCATTCCTGAAATTTCTGATTCTTCATATATGGCTTTATATCCATCATCTGTTTTATAAAATTCACCTACACTAACTACTTCTATTTTTTCTTCAGAACCACTCATTTGTATACTTGATACTGATATTATAGCTTTTTTTTTGTTCATTAATTATTCCTCCAAAATTAACTTGTTATTTTATTAAAAATTAATCATATATTGTTTTAAATGTTCATCTGTATATGGAGTTACAATTAAACAAGTGCTATTATCATTTTTTACATCAAAACAATTTATTTCAACACTTCCATTATCTTTCTCCTTGCAGTATCTTGCACATATAGCCGCTGATATTTGTAAATCTTCAACACTATTATTACCTCTAGATATTACCATAGCACCAACTGAGTTTTTTGCAGTTAAAATAATATCATTATTTTTTATATATGTTCTAAGTTTTTCTTCTTCCTCTGCATTCCTTGAAACTATAACTTTAGTACTTTCAGAAATTCTAAGATGTCTTCCTAATTTTAATACTTCTAAATCATCTGGGCTTAATTTTTCTTGTCCTTTTAATAAATCTTGTAATCTAATAGCATAGTTAGGCTCTGTAAGTTTACAACCACCTGCTGGGGATGGATAATCTTTAATTCCCCATAAATTTGCTAACTCTATTTGCTTAGTTCTACTTCTACCTGATATATCTAATAACTTTTCTCTATCAACTAAACCATTAAGCTCCATTTCTGTAGGATCTAAATTTTTAGCACATAAAGGTCTTAATATTTTATTACTAAATCCTGATTCTTTTTTTACAGTTTCTAATGCTCTTTTATTTTGTGACATAGGTCTTTGATTTAAAACTTCTCCAGTTATTATGAAATCAGCATTAAATTTTTCTAAAAGTTCGCCTGAATATTTCATCATCATTGCATGACAATCTATACACGGATTCATATTTTTACCTCTTCCGTGTTTTGGATCTTTAACCATTTCTAAATGCTCTTCAGAAAAATCTATAACTTCTAATTTCATATTTATTTGCTCACACATTCTTTTTGCATTTTCTTCATTAAAAAAATATGATCTAAAACAAATTCCTATTACTTCTATTCCCTGTTCCATTACTAATTTAGCAGATAAAATACTATCTAATCCACCTGAAATCATTGCTAATGCTCTTACCATTATCTATTCCCCCTATATTGTTCATATATTATAGTTTAATTTTTATTTTTAAATAAATCAAATATTTTAAATTTTAATTTTACTTTAGACTCTTCTTTTTTATCTTTTAATTTTGAATTATTGTTATTTTTATTATTAACCACTTCAAATTCTTCATCTGTTAATACACCCTTAATTTTTTCCTCTGTTTCTTCATAACTAACTTCACCTTTAGTAACATCAACAAAGCATAATGGTGGGAACATTACACACCACCAGTTTTCACCTTTTGCTTCTCCAATAAGAATTCTATAAGCTTCATATTCTCCTTGTGGTAATGTTATATTTCCATAAACCTTAACGGGAAAATTTTCCCTACCTAATGTAGTAGAAACTTTGTAACTAAACCCCTGTTCTTTTATACAGTTTTCTGCAATTTTTATTATATCATTATTATTCTCCATTAATATATCTCTAGCCTGTTCAATAGAATTAATATTATTAAATTTAGGTGTTATATATTCTATAATCTTATTTTTTACTTCCATTTTTAAATTTTGATCTTTAATTGAATTACTATTAGCTAATACATGAAATCTTATCATTTTATCGTTAATTGTTTCCACAAAAAATTCTTCATCATTGCTAATAATATCTTGTCCACCTTTTGTTACATAAGATGCACACATTATCATAGTCAATAAAAACATACTAATTACTATCAATATTTTTTTCATAATTAAACACCCCCTGATACTAATAAGTATGGACAAGGAGTGTCTACTTTATACAATATTTTTTAATTTATTGTACGAGTTATATATATATCATTATATTTATATTTTTCCTTTATACCTTCATAACACTTTTGTGCTAAACTCATATCTTCGAAAAAAGCAAATATTGTAGGGCCACTACCACTCATCATAGAATTTATTGCTCCCATTTTATTCATATCATCTTTTATATTCTTTAAAATAATATGCTTCTTTAATGTAACATTTTCAAGTACATTTTTCATATTTTTTGCAACCCAAATAATATTCTGTTTTTTCATAGCTTCTATCAAGCCATCAATGTTAGCATGCTTATATATCTTCTTTACATCTAATGCATTATAAACATCTTTAGTTGATACTCCAAAATTAGGTTTAACTACAACTAATATTTTATTATTAAATGGTTCTAATGGTGTTATTTTCTCTCCAATTCCTTCACATAAGGCAGTACCACCTTTTATACAATAGGGAACATCAGCTCCTATTTTTAATGCTAATTTTTCTAATTTGTATCTATTAGCATTAATTTTAAACAATTTATTCATTAATTCTAAGACTGCCGCTGCATCTGTACTTCCACCAGCTAACCCAGCAGCTACAGGTATATTTTTTTTTATATCAATATCAATTCCACTTTTAACATTAAATTCCTGCTTAAAAATTTTTGCAGCTTTATAGGCTAAATTTCTTTCGTCTGTTGGAATATAATGCTTATTGCATGTTAAATTTATATTTTCTATATTATTTTTTTTTATTTCAATAATATCATATAAATCAATTGTTTGCATAATCATTTTTAATAAATGATATCCATCTTCTCTTTTTCCAACAACATCTAATGCTATATTAATCTTAGCATAAGCCTTCTTTTTCATCGCAAATCACCTTCTTAATCTAATTGAATAAATTAATTATATTATTTATATCTTTAAACTTAAAGAAAAAAATAAATTTCCTAAATAAAATTAGGAAATTTATTTCTTATTTAATTATTCTACTAATCTTAAAGAATTGTTAATTAAAGCTTTTTTTTTCATAATTAATTCATATAAGTGATTATATTTTTCAAAAAATATGATTATTGCATCTCCTTTTTTAGCTTTTTCAATTGCAAATTCCAAGGCTTCATATTCATTTAATATAATATCTATGTTATTATTCTTATAAGTTTTTAAAACACCATTATACAATAATTTAGCAACTTCTCCGTCTTTTCTATTTCTTTTATCTTTATCTTCTTTTATAATTATATGATTAAAGAATTCTCCACTTATTTCACCAATTTTGAAAATAGATTCATCTCTTCTGTCTCCTGGAACACCTATAATCCCAAAAACCTTACGATAATCCATATATTTTAATGATTCAATTATAGCCTTATACCCTTCTATATTATGACCATAATCTAATATTACATCTACACCATTTACTTCAAATTTATTAAATCTTCCTATATTAAATTTTTCATCTAATTTGAATTCTTTAAAACCTTTTGAAATAATACAATAATCAACTCCTATTCCAATTAATGCAGAACAAGCTGCCAAAGCATTATATATATTATATTTCAATTTTCCATTTAATGTTATTGGCATTTCATTTATTGCACAAATAAAATATTTTTTCCCATTATTAGCTACATAAATTTTATCATTATCTAAATATACACATGGATTACCCTTATTTAAGTTTTCATTTAAAACCTTATTATCCTTATTCAAAGAAAAAACTATTATCTTACTCTTAATTCTATCTAATATTTTTACTGAATATTCATCATCTCCATTTATAACAGCATACCCATCATCTTTTACTGCTTCTACAACCAAAGATTTAACATGAGCCAAATCCTGCAAATTATTTATGTTATCACAGCCTAAATGATCTTCTGTTATATTAGTTATAACTCCTACATCAGCTAAATCATATCCTATACCTCTTTTTATCATTCCACCTCTTGCTGTTTCTAAAACTGCTACCTCAACATCTGGATTAGTAAGAACTGCTCTAGCACTTTCTATTCCAGTATCATCGCCCTTATGAATACATTTTTCACCTATATAAATACCATCTGTACTAGTCATTCCAGTCACATAACCTATTAAACGTAATATATAATTTATAAGTCTAACAGTAGTGGTTTTTCCATTTGTGCCTGTAATAGAAATAACAGGTATATTAGAATATTCTCCATTATACATTGTATCTAAAATTGCTTTTGCTACATTTCTTGGCTTCCCAATATTAGGGTGATGATGCATTCTTATACCTGGTGCAGAGTTTATCTCTACTATTACACCATTATTATATAATGGTTCATTTATAGTTTCCGTACATATATCTAATCCACATATATCTAAATTTAAAGCTTTAGCTGCTCTTTCACATATTTCTATATTTTCTTTACAGATTTCATCTGTTAAATCTTGTGAAAAACCTCCAGTAGATAAATTAGCATTATACCTTAAATTTATAGTTTCATTTGTTTTAGGTATATATTCTAAAGTTAATTTTTGATTTTCTAAACATTGAATTAATTCATTATCAATATTTACTTTAGTTAAAGGTTTTTCATGATCATTACCCCTAAGAGGATTATTATTCAATTCATTTATTAATTCTTTTATACTTTTTATTCCATTTCCTAAAACAAAAGGAGGTGTCCTTTTAGATACAGCAATAACTTTATAATTAACTACACAAACTCTAAAATCATTTCCTTTAATAAACTTTTCCATTATTATATCTTTTGTATTTTCCAATAATACTTTATATGATTTTAATAATATTTTTTCATTTTCTATATTTAAAAAAACATTCTTACCTTTATTCCCATATTGTGGTTTAATCACAACTGGATAACCTATATTATTTGCAGTTTCTAATAATTGAATTGTATTATAAATTTTTTCTCCTTTAGCTACAGGTATGCATTGTAAATTTAATATTTCCTTAGTTAATAACTTATCACATGAAATATCTATTCCTAGCCCATTAGTATTATGACCTATTGTAGCATTAAACCTTCTCCCTCTTTTGCCATATGCTATTTGATAAATTTCTCCATTACACATAGGTATTATTGGAAGATTTTCTTCTTTAGCTGCTTCACATATAGCATTAGTTGAAGTTCCTATATATTCATCATTCAATATATTTAAAATCAATTTAATTTTTTCTTCATAATTAAATTTTTTATTTTTTATAAGAGAATTAACTATTTCTACTGCAAATTGTCCAATAGCAATTCCTGTATTTTTAAACTCATATTCATATATTATGTAATAAAATTCATTTTTAATTTCTCTAGCCTTTCCATACTTTATATTTATACCTAATTTATTATGTATGGCTATTATTATATGTTCACATACATGTGCTAAATATGTTCCTTCATTCAATCTTTTTATAAATCCCAGTGGTTCATCTATTCCACATCTATGAGTATATAATTCCGGTATTAACTTTGTTAATATATTATTAAAATTCTCAATATTTTTAGTTGGAGTTTCTGAATACCCTTCTAAATCTACATCTAATTTAATGCATTTTCTATGGGAATATATATTTCTTCCTTCAAAAATATATTGATTAATTATTTTCATATCTAATTCTTTCCTCCCTGAAATGGTACTCTAGTGATTAAATTAAACTTTTTACCTGGTGTTAACACATGTAGTTTTACATTAAACATTGTTAAAAGTTTGTCTTCATATTGTTCTGAAACATTTGTATATGTTATTTCTCTACCATCAATAATATAAACTGCTCCTGTTCCAATTACTGTTAACATTCCATTTGCTTCAACAACTATAGCAGTATCTTCATCTATTCCAATACCAAGTACTGAAGGATTTTGAGATATTACACTTAATAATCTTCCTATACGTCCTCTTTGTGCAAAATGCTGATCTATTATTATATTTTCTATTAATCCCAATCCTGGAGCCATTTTTAGAGTACATTTTCTAGGAGATTCATCGTTTCCTCCACCAACAATCATAGTATCACTCATAACAGATGCCCCTGCTGAAGTTCCTACAAATACACATTTTCTTTTACATGCTTCAATCATTTCTTGATATATGGGTGTTCCACCTAATATACTAGTTATTCTTAACTGATCTCCACCAGTAAAAAATATTACAGCAGCTTCTTTTACTAACTTTATATTTTTTTCATTATAACAATGTTCTCTGTCTTTAACATGCAATTCTTTTATTTGATTCACTCCAAGCTTGGTAAAAATATCATTATATTGTTTTCCTACAGACTCTGGAAATTCTGTAGCAACAGTAACTATAAGAATACATCCTAATTCTTTAGCCTTATTAGCAACATAAGCTAAAATTTTCTTTTTATTTTCTTTATCTTCAGCTCCACCTATTATTATTAAACTACTATTTATGTCTATTCTCATTATTTTCCACCTCAAATCACATTTGTATTCTATCCATTTTTTTTATTATTATTCATTACAATTTTCTTTATTTTTTATATGTAATCTTTTTTTTAATTTTAATTTATATAAATAAGAAAGAAGACATTACTTTTTTCATTAAATAATGCCTTCTTTCTTATTTATATTATAGCTCTACCTGGAATTATTATCTTATTTCCAACTTCTATATTTTCATAATTTTCAATATCATTTAATTTAGTGATAGATTCTATGGTTGTATTATATCTTTTAGCTAAATCCCATAATGTATCACCTTCTTGAATGACATATATAATTATAGATGCTTTTTTTAAAGGTAATTCTTCTTTATATTCTACTTCTTTAACATATTCTTTTTCTATTAAATCAGTAACTTTTGCATAACAATTAACTACCGTTTTCACTGCAATAGTGTTAGCTTCTATATTGCTTTGTATACTTTCTATATTCCCTTTTATAACACAGCCCATTCCTTCTTTAGCATTGGGAATTTCTATTGTACATCCAAAAGGTATTTCTCCTGAAATACTCCCTAATGGCATAATTTCATCACTAGATTTATATATTGTATCTACATTTATTATACCTTCTATTATAACTTTTCCATCTGTTAATTTTCCCTCTAAGCTAACAATTTTTCCTTGACTATCTATTAATTGAATCGGATCTAAATCACTATTTTCTAAATATATGTTATCTTTTATTATAGACTCACTATTTCCCTCACCAATAGTTATATTCATTCTATAAATTTCTTTATTTAAAGTAATATTTTGGGTTGGGGAATATGCATCATCAATTACTTCTATAACTTCTTCTTTACTCACTTTTACATCAGTTTCTACTGTAACTTCTACATCTATAATTCTACTTTCACCTAAATCATCTTGTGAAATTCTTTGTTCACAATTTAAAATTCTAAAATCTGATAAAGCTGACATATCATTTGTTAGTCCTAACACTTCTTCTTCATTAGATAATATAATTTCTTCTTCAACAACTACTAATTCATTTGACTCATAAGCTCTATATACCAAATCAACTTTTACCCAACAAGAAGTTTGCATCTTATCTTCAAATAGTTTTGTCTCTTTTTTATGTGGAATATAAGAACATTTCATTATTTTTCCTACTTGTGGTTTATCCATAGGAATTTTTATCTGAGATTTTCCTGTCATATCTATAGATTTATTTACTATGTTTTTTTGTATTCTATCTTGCTTCTTTTTAACTTGTAAATCTCCAGCTCCATCTATGTCCTTTACAAATTCAAATATCTCACTTTTAAAAACAGTACACTTTGTTCTAAAATAAGCCTCTATATTTATCTTTCTTTCATTTATTATATTAGTATTAATATGTTCTAATTCGCACTCAGCATCGCATAACATTCTATGTTCAGCACCTGTTACATCTATAAAGTTTGATATTTTTTCTTTATAACATACATTGTTAACTCCTACTCCATTTTCTTCTTTAGCTAAATAAATAACATCAAATTCTACTTGAGTCTCTAATAAAACTCTATCTATTTGAACCTCTCTACTTATTATTACTGGTTTAACATTTATTGATAATATTTTATATACATCTGGATGTGTATCAGGAATTAAATAATCTTCTCTAAATGGTGTATCTAAAATATTTTCTCCAAGAGATTTTTCAAGTTCAATATTTTCTTTTATAATATCTAAATTGACCATTTTATACCTCCTATTAATATAACTAATATAATAATATAAAAGCTTTTTGAGTTTTATTCCTAATTTTTATATATTTTTATAGCAAAAGTCCTTTTAAATATATATTTAATGTTACTTAATTAGCAAAAATATGCACTTTTTAATTTTTTTCGACATTTTTTTTATTTTTTTTATTTTTAGTGTTGACATTACAAAAAAAATGTCGTATTATAAAGATGGTTATTGACCATATAACCTCTCATAAATTCTCAATACCCTTTTATACCATAGTTGAAAGATGGAAACCCACCATCTTTCTTTTTTTTGCAAAAAAAACTAATTGCTAATAGCAATTAGTTAATAAGTTTATATATGACTATCCTACAAAATCTAACTGAACAGTTTTAGTAAGTACATCTGAATAACTATATGTTACTGTTCTCTGAATATCATTATCTAATCTTACTACAAAAATACTTTGATAAACCCCTTCTAAAATACCTTTATTAATTAAAATACGTTTTCTTCCACTATTAGCTTTAAGAGTAACTTTTTCTCCTACGTGATTCTCTAAGCTCTTTTTAATATTTATCAATGTACTTTTTCCATTCATAATAACACCTTCTTTCATTATTATTTATAAAAGTATCAATAATATAAAATAATAAATCTTAAAACTAAAAAATAATACCTTCGATACTTAATGTGAAGCATTCTTTATTATTATTTGTAAAAATGAAATAATATATTCTTATATTTCATATTATTTCATTTTATGTTATATATGGTGACTTAGGATAACCTTCTCTATATTTTCCTCTTGTTTGCAATCCTCCTATCCCTTTTATGCCAGTTATAGTATTTTCTATAACATCAGTAATTGAAACTATTTGATCTATTGTAGTATATGCTATTTTTTCACATACAAATACTGGATCTAAGCAATGTATAAGAACTCTATTAGGAGAGCTGGCAAAATTAGCTCCTGCATCTAATATACTTTCATAACACGATTGACAAGCGCCTGCAAAAATTACTAATTCATCATAGCTTGAATTATAATTTCTTAAATTTTGTACAGATTCTATAAAATATTTAGAATTTCTATAATTAGATAATTCTAAATAATCCTTTGAATTTTTTAATACTCCATCATGCCCCGTTAAAACAACTATATCAGGTTTATGTTCTTTAACTAACTCGATTATTTTTTTAGGCTGATCTTTTTCTATTATCGCAACTCCTATAGCATTTAAATTTAATTGCTTATAAACTTTTAAACACTCATCTAAATAATTAGAATCTCCATCTACATGAAGTATTTTTCCAGGTCTACCAAATAATAATTCTTTTTCTTTTATTATTTTGGGAGATTTATTTATATCTCTATCACTTACAAATCTTAGCTTTGACACTTTTTTAATGACATCATTTACTCTTGAATTAAAAATTTTATCTTTTTCTCCCACAAAATTATTATCAACTTCTTCTAAATCATCTATTGAAGCATCTGCTATTATCCTTATATTTATTCCTTTTAATATATATATTATTTTATTTTTAACTTCTTTAATATCTATTATCTTAAAAGTAATATCTTTTCCATACGATTTTCTTACTACATAATCTCCAACTTTCATGCAGATCCCCTTATTTGAAATTATTATAATATTTATACTATGTATAAATTTAAACTTTGCCATAATTACAAAAAATAATTTTTAAAAATTAGAATCTTACAAATTAATTGTAAGATTCCTTTCTTAACTTATTCATTTTCATTATACAATTGTTTAAATTTTTCTATAAAGTTAATATAATTATCTTGTTCTGAAATTATATTTTGTATTTTATTTGAAAAAGTATTTTGTGCCCACATAACTTCATTATAATAATATCTATTAGCTAATCTCCAGTATCTTTGAGGAAATAAAAGATATGCAAATATAACTTTATATTCTGATTTGTCTAAAGATGAAACTAAATTATACGCATTAATTATTTTTTCAGCATATTCAATATTCCAATCTACTCTTTTTAAAACTTTAATCATAAAATTAGAAATATCATAAGCTCTAATTTCACGTTTACAATAATCAAAATCAATTAAATTCACTTTTTTATTATTATCTAAAATTATATTATGATAAGTAAAATCATGGTGACAAAACACTTTATTTTTTTCACTTTCTTCGCATAAAACCATATATTCAGACTCTTTAATAACATTTAAAGCTCTAATAGCTAAGTCTTTATAAAATTCAACATTTTTTATATAAAGTAAATCAAAATCTTGCTTATTATTCTTCTTTCTAGCCATATCTCTCATTTTGTCTAAAGCCTTTATTCTTTTTTCTATTAAATGTGGCCATCTACCTAAATCACTTTTTAATTTAGAGTTTTCTGGTGGATCATATCCCTTACTAGCCATATGCATCTCTGCTAGTGTTTTAGCGGCTAACTCTACATCTTCTATATTAGTAAAATCACATTCCTTACCTTCAATCCATTCTGATAAAGTATATAAATCTTCATTTACCAATGCATATGGTTCTCCATCAGTATTTAAAAAATACTTATCTACATTTTCAAATCCATTTTTAATTAAATGTTCTTTTGCTCCATATACAAATAATAATTTTTGCACTCCAAAATTTATTCTTTTTAAACATCTTTCTCCTAAATTTGTTTTTAAATAATATACTCCTTTATTTGGCTTTATTGTTTCAATTTTAATACCAAATTGTCTTTCTATTTCAAACTCTCTCATCATAATACTCACCCCCCATATATTTATATGTATAATATATTGTTTTTATTAACATTTTATTACTCTTTCTAATATAATACATTAAAGCCATATTAAGAAAGGATTTAATATGAAAATAGGTATTGATAGTCGCGCAGCCGCATTATATAGAGGAACCGGTATTGGAAATTATACTTATCAACTTATAAAAAATTTTAACAAAATAGATTCACAAAATGATTATTTTGTATTAGCCCCACCTAATACTTCTTTTGAATTAGATCTAAATCATAACTTTAATATTGTTAATGCATCAATAAGTAATAAAAAAAATTTTTGGCAAAACATTTCAAATTATAATTTAATAAAAAAAAATGACTTTGATATATATCATGTACCTCAAAATGGAATAGGACTTTCTCCTAATACTCCCTGTAATTCTATTATAACTTTACATGATATTATTCCCTTAAAAATGCCTGAAACAGTAAGCCCTATTTTGTTAAAAATTTTTTCTGAAGAAATTCCAAAAATAATTTCAAAAACTAATGCTATAATAACCGTATCTAATTTTTCTAAAAATGATATTTGTAAAGAATTAAATTATCCTGAAAATAAAGTTTTTGTAACTCACCTTGCCGCTGAAGATATTTATAAACCTTTAGATAATTATATGTGTAGAAAAATTCTTAAATATAAATATAATATAAATGATAATTTTATTTTATATGTGGGTGGATTTAGTCCTCGTAAAAATATAATTGGTCTTATAGAATCTTTTTCATTATTTAAAAATATGAAAAAAAACTCTACTAAATTAGTTATTATAGGATCTCATGGTATTTCTTATGAAAAATATAAGCAAAGAGCTTATGAACTTAATATAGACGATTCTATTCTTTTTCCAGGATTTATTCCTTTAGAACATATGCCTTTATTTTATAATGCTGCTATTATGTTAGTTTATCCATCTTTTTATGAAGGTTTTGGATTACCACCTTTAGAAAGCATGGCTTGTGGAACTCCTGTTATTGCATCAAATGTAACTTCTATGCCTGAAGTTTTACAAGATTGCGCATTATTAATAAATCCTTTTGATATAAATGAACTTACAGATAGCATTACTAGATTACATGAAGATTTTCTTTTAAGATCTTCGTTAATTGAAAAAGGATTAAAACATAGTAATAAATTTAATTGGAAAAAAACTACTATAAAAACTTTAAAATATTATATTAAAGCATCTAATCCACATTAACAATTATATTACATTTATTTCAAATTAAAAGTCATGATTCTTTAAACTATATAATAAAATCATGACTTTTTATTTTTAACTATTTATCATATTTTTCTTTTAACTCAGCTACAAGCATATGTCTTTCTTCTTCTTTAAATAATTTATTTTGAAATTTACTTAAAAAAGATTCATAACTCCAATTCTTTTCTTTTTGATAATATTCTTTACAAATACAACAAAAATCTTTTGGGAATTTAATAAGTATATATAGTATCTCTAATTCTTCTTTACTAATAGAGAAAACATCCCCATATATATCTATTATATTATTGTAAATATCTAAACTAAATCCAAATTTTTTTATACATTTAATTATAAAATTAGCTAAATCTTTAACTCTTAAATCAACTTTACAATAATCAAAATCTATAAAATTAGCCTGTTCATCATTAATTAGTATATTATGATAAGCTAAATCATTATGACATATAACTATATACTGTTTATTTTTACACAAACTAAAATATTCACTATCTTCAAGTAATTTTATACAGTCTTTAATTTCATCTATAATATTATCTACTCTTTTTAAGAATAATTTGTCAAATTCATTTTTATAAACATATTCTTTTACTTGTAATTTAAATTTATTTAAACAATCTATATTTTTTTGAAATTCTTCTTTCAAATTAAATAAATTGCAATTACTATCTTTTTCTTTTTCATTTAATACTGATAAAATTCCCATTGATGCTTTATGCATTTTTGCAATTCCTTCAACAGCTATTTTTAAATCAATTGGATTAGCTATGTTAAATTCTAATCCATCTATTAAATCTAAAAGTATATACTTATTTCCTTTCCAATCTATATAATTTAATTTATTTGGTAAAATATTTATATGAAGAATATTTTTATAATTCTTGCTTATATAAGATAAAGATTTACATATAAAGTTTAATCTTTCTTCATCATAATCTATTATTTTCAAAATTTTTTTGCCTTGTTTTGTATTTAATAGATATATATTTCTAACAGGCCATAAATCAATGACTTCAACACCTAAATTATCAAAAAATTCTAAAGTTAAATCATATTTACATAAATATTTTTCATCACTATATTTTGATTTAATCAAATTATCTCCTCCTAATATATTATCATTGCTTTAAAATTTAAATTTTCATATATATCTTTTTTATATTATTTAAATATTCTTTTTGTAAAGATTTCATTTCTTCATATGGATAATTAAGTAATGCTTTTAAAAACATATAACTTTTATTATCTAATTTTTCTGTAATAATAATATTTTCTATAATATCATTCCAATATAAAGTATTATTTTTTTTCTTTAATCTACTTAAGTATTTATAATAATCTATTTCTATCATATTAAAATTTAATCTAGAAATATCTGAAATTTTCAAATTAAATTCTTTCCAAAGATTACTTTCATATGGTTTTCCAATACATAGTTCTTTCCGTTTCATTGCTCTTTTTATTAAGGAACTATAATCTATTTCATATATTTCATTTATGCATTTTTCTGCTTTTTTAATATAATTAATTCTTATATCTTTAGAATTAATTATATTTTTTGCTCTTTTATTCCACACTTTTAATTCTTCTATCTCATGCCATATACTACTTGTTAATGCTAAAGAGTAAAATTCATTACTATTCATAGATATTTCATGAAATTCCTTTAATATGTTCAAATGATTATTAGTTTTTACTTCTATATCATCTTTTTCATTATTTTTTTTATTTTTTTTTATTACTATATCTATATTTCTATCTTTTAAAAATTTAATAATATTTTTATCATTCACAAAAATCACCTCAAATTAAAACTTCTTAAATTATTAACAAATTCTTGGCGTTCTTCTATATCTTCAATATATTTTGTTAATTTTTTTACAAAAAATTCTTCTTTCCAGGGTTGTTGTTCCCAATAATATTGAATTCCTAATTGCCAATAAGCTTGTGGAAATTCCATAAATGAGGCCATCAATTTTATATCTTTATTTTCTATAAAATTACTTTTAAAATATCCATTTAATATAAGTATGAATTTATTTATATCCCATTTTCCTTCTTTCATTGAACGTACACATATACTACTCAAGTCATGTAATTTACTATCTAATATACAATAATCAAAATCAATAATATAAAATTGCTGAAAATTATCAATTAATACATTATGATGAGCATAATCATGATGACAAAATCCTTTTTTCATTACCTCTAATTTCATTTTTTCATAATAATTACTTTCCTTTAGATGAATTATTGAATTTTCTACTCTTTTTATTTCTTTATCTAAAATATTTAAATATATTAAATCAAATTCAGATTTATATGCTTTTTGAAAAATTCTATGTTTAAAGTCTAAAATTTCTTTTCCTCTTGTTTCAAATATTTCTATCCATTTAAACCAACCAATTCTAGGCTTCATATTTTTATCTAAATTAAATCCTTCACTACATTTATGAAGCTCTCCAAGTTTTGTTGCAGCATTTTTTAAATCTACTGGATTATCATAATCACACTCTCTACAATTAATCCATGGAGTTAGATATGCAAAATTACTATTAATTTTAATAAAATCTTTATTATCTACAGTATTAATTATTTTAGGTAAATATGAAAAATTTCTTCTCTGCAAATATTTAATTGCAGAAATAATAAAATAAAAATGGGCAAACTCATATTTTATTACTTTTAAACAATATATGTTATTATAAGTTTTTATCTTATAAGTATTTTTTACTTTTTCTATTTGTAATGCATCAATACTATAATTTTTATATAGTAACTCTTTAATCTCTTCAAATTTCACTATTTCTCCTCCACATAACTCTTTGTATCCAGTATATGTTGTTTTTTCTTTCATGTTACATTCACAAATTGAACAATCACTTAATATTATTAATATATAGAAAAAAATGGGAGTGATTTTTCTTATGAAAATACTTATTGATTCAAGGGGAGCTAATTGGTATAGAGGTACTGGAATAGGAACTTATACTTATAATGTTTTAAAACATATAATTAAATCTACTATAAATGATGAAATTCATTTATTCTGGTCTGGGCAGAAAGATAGTGAATTTATAAAAAAAAATATTAAAACAATTTTATCTTCTAAAAAACACCAAAAATTTTTTGAAAATTTTTATATTCCTAATTATATAGAAAATAATAATATAGATTTATATCACATTCCCCAAAATGGAATAGGTTTAAATTCTAAAGGAAATTTTTTAAAAATTGTTACTATACATGATTTAATACCATATATTCTTCCTGAAACTTGTGGTAAAGGTTACCTTAAAAATTTTTTAAATGATATGCCTAACATAATAGAAAATACTGATGGTATTCTTACAGTTTCTCATTATTCTAAAAAAGATATACTTAAATTTTTCCCTAGTTTTCCATCAGAAAGAATTTTTGTTACTCATTTAGCTGCTGATTCATCATTTAAGCCTTTAAATAAATCTGATTGTTTAAATAATGTTCAAAATAAATTTAATTTTAGTAAGCCATTTATACTATATTTAGGTGGTTTTAGCTTACGAAAAAATGTTAAAGGCTTAATTGATTCTTTTAATAACATATTTAAAAATTTAAATTCTCAATATAACTTGTTAATAGTAGGTAATCTAAAAGATGAAGGATTGAAACTTAAAGACTACGCAAGTAAACTACCTATAAAGGATAATATTATTTTTACAGGATTCATAGAAGATTCTTATTTACCTATACTATATAATGCTTGCGATCTTTTTGTTTATCCTTCATTATATGAAGGTTTTGGCCTTCCACCTTTAGAAGCTATGAGTTGTAAAACCGCTGTATTAGCCTCTAATTTGACCTCAATTCCTGAAGTGGTTTCTAATTCTGATTTATTATTTAATCCTTATGATTCTAATGAATTTTCTTCTAAATTGTTAAATATTTTAAATAACTCTAATTTAAGAAATACTTTAAGATTAGAAGGATATGAAAGAAGTAAAACTTTTAATTGGAAAACAACTTCTAAACAAACTTTATCAGCTTATGAAGAACTCATAAAACTAGGTAAGAAAAATACTTAAAAATTTATTTTGAGATATCTAAATGTTATGATTCTAATTAATCATTTTTTAATTTTTATGTTTTATTATAATTAGAATTATATTTTAGTTTCAACTAAAAATATAATTTTTTTAAATCATATAGCTATCCATTATTAATTTAAAAAATAAATCTTTCTATGAAAATATTATCTCTAATTACTTTAGACAATTTAAAACAATACTTGAAATAAATTCACTTGTTGCTATTAATTAAAAAGAGGTTAATTAATTAACCTCTTGTTTTATATGTTTCTTTAAAATATGGTAATTTCTTAAGATGATTTACACAAAAATTTGCTGTAATACCAACAAATATTCCAGTTCCTATTGCTAAAATGGTTAATATAGGTAAATATAACATAACACCTATATTTTTAACCAAAAATGAAGCTATACATAATTGACCTATATTATGAAATACAGCACCAGTAGCACTTATCCCTATAATAGATACCTTATTATTCCATAGTTTTTTCACTATAATCATAGCACTGAAACTAAAAATCCCTCCAAATAAACTGAATAAAAATGATGATATATTTCCTCCAAATATTGTAGCTAATAATAGCCTTAAAAATAAAACTAAAAATACTTCACTATAATTATTTAATGTATATAAAGCTATTACTATTATTATATTTGCTAGTCCTAATTTAGCACCAGGTGCTATAAATGGTACTGGTATAAAGCTTTCAAAAATATATAACACTAAAGCCTGAGCTACTAATAATGATATATACACTATTTTATTTGTTTTTTTCATTAAAACTCTCCTTAATATGATAAAATTATATCCTCTTCTTCTTTATTTCCCCTTATTTCTATCATCAACTTATTAGGCAAACAAATTATATTTTCTCCCGGCTTTGATATATATCCTTGATTTATACATACTGAATCTTGACATGAAGCTTGAAGTATAGCTATTTCATTTTCTTTAAGCAATATTTTATTTATACCATATTCACTTTCTATAACAAATTCATCTTTTCCTATATGCTCAGATAATAATATTTTTTTATTAACATTTCCATCAATGGTTATAATAGCAAAGATTCTATCATAATCTTTGTTTATAATATTGAAAACTATTTGTGGTATAAATGATATAAATATTAAAATTATTATAATTATTATATCTGCCTTTTTAAATATATTTTTCCTATTCATATAACACTCCTAATTATTTACATATATATT
>NZ_WHJC01000032.1 GCF_009295725.1 Clostridium tarantellae | reverse complement strand
ATTATTATCTATTAATAATTGTATATGTCTTTTAACTTGTTCTTTAAAAGAAGAGATTTTATAAGTTAAAGGACTTATTTCACAAAATAACTTTCTTTGTTTCATATATAAATACACTCCTAATAGTAATTTTAAAACTATAAAATATATAAATTTTATCATTTCTTATTATATTAAGTATAATGATATCATGGCATTAAATGTAAAAATATACAATTTTATTACAAAAGCAAAGAATAATATCTGGATTATTTATTATACGTCTTGTAATAGCAACTCTTTGAGTTTACCCATCTGATAATTTTTGAGGAGTATTATTTAACTTCTCTTCTATACCTAATTTTTTTGATATACTAATTATTTTTTCTTTACAATCTTTTTTATTAACTTTAGCATACTCTAATGGAATTTTAATATTTTCACATACAGCTCAATTATTTAGCAAAGAAAAATATTTTACTATAAATTCTAAATGTTATATTTCTCTTATGTTTTTATGTAGAAATATAACCTAATTAATTCAATAAATAGTATAATGTGTATAAAGTTTTAGGGAATTAGTTATGTTTAAGTTGAAAAAATAAGAAGTATTTTTTTATTTCAGATTTAAATAATATAATAGGAAAGCACTTTACAGATTATAAATAAAAAGTTTCGTAATATTTTTGAAATGTTTTTCCATAATAATTATATTATTATAATATAGGAATTAAAATGAAATATAGTAAATATTTATTATAATTTTTGAAAATAAATATTTACTTTTAAAAAGTTTAGGAGGAGATAGTTATTGAATGTTTTAAATGGTTATTTTTCAAAATTTGTAAATGTATTATTGAAAATATTTCTAATTCCATTATGTTTTGTTGTAGTAATTAATTCTATTGTAGATATTATTACTACAGGAAATTCTTTTCAATACAGTATATTAGTATTAGCAATATATATTTTATCAGCAGTATTTTTTTATTTTTTATATAAAAAAGGTATTTCTCATAAAAAGTTATTAATTTTAATTTTATTATATGCTGTTATTTTAAGAGTAATTTGGATTATTTTAGTTCCAAGTTATCCTGTATCAGATTTTTTAGGTATGTATGAACGTTCTTTATTAGTATTAAATGGAGATACTTCTATGTTTAAAGGAACAGCTTATTATGCTCGTTTTCCTCATATGACATTAACAGTATTATACTTTACTTTACTTAGATTTTTATTTGGTGAACCATTAATACCTATTAAAATATTTAACTTAGTATTTTCATTAATTTCCGTTTATATGTTTTATTTAATAGTTAAAAATTTATTTAAATCAGAAAAAAAAGCTCTTATGGCTTCTTTTATAGCAGCCATTTTTCCAGCATTTATTAGTTATACTTCTGTAAATTGTAGTGAAAATATTGCTATGCCATTTTTCTTATTAAGTATATATTTCTTCATACAGGTTGCTAATAAATCAAAACCATTATATTATTTAATATTTTCTGGTATATGTTTAAGCATTGGTAATTTATTTAGAATGGTAGCAATTATTATGATTATTGCCTATGTAATTTATTTATTAATATATTTTCAAAAAAACTTAATTAATAAAGGAAAAGGAATAGCTTTAATATTAATTTCCTTTGCTATACCACTTCTATTAGTAAGTTCTACATTAAAAGCATTACATATTACTGAGTATAATCTATGGAAGGGTAGTGAATCTAAATGGACTTCTATTTTAAAGGGAAGCAATATGAATTATGGTGGAGGATGGAATGAAGAAGATGCAAATATACCAAGTAAATATAACCATGAGTATAATGAAGTGGAAAAAGTTTGTAAACAAATTGTTTTTGATAGATTAACTAAAACTCCATTACCTAAAGTTATAGACTTTTATATTGAAAAATATAATACGGAATGGAAAAGTGGGGATTTTGCAGGAACTTATTGGTCTAAAGTATCATTAGAAGAAGATAGCTTTGCATATAAGCTATCTACAGATTTTTATACAGTAGCTAATTTTCTTTACTTTTTATTATTACTAGCCATATGCATAGGCTTGTTTAATAAAAAACAGTATCTAAAAAATTATGCTGTAAATTTAATATACTTAACTTTATTAGGATATATTGCTTTATATCTTATAATAGAAACACAAACTAGATATCCTTTTATATCAAGTTGGATATTTATATTACTTCCTTTTACAATGAATTTTAAAAGAAAATATTAATAATAATACTAAGGAAATAAGAGAGTTCTACTTAAATATAGTTTAACTCTCTTATTTTCTTTATATTTCATCATAAAATATAAAGGAAAAAATCTAAACCAAAGTTAATTTTTAAAATATAATTTAATAATGACTAAAATTCATCATTTAATGTTATTATTTCATATATATTTGGTGCTACTCCATTCCATGAAATTTTTATTTCAAATACATGCTCATAAGCACTAGTTATAAATTCATTTAAGCTATTACTTAATCTTCCTAGGATAACCCATTTTGAGGTGCCTTCTTCATTATTATCAATAACTTTTGCATTTATCAATGCATTTGAAATGGTATTTCCATCTTGAACTATAATTATTTTCTTAATATCTGTTTTTTCTGATAACCTATAAGTTAAATTACCTTGTCTAATTTGTCCATTTTTAGTATTTGGTTTATAGGATGTGGTTAATTGTCCATCTATTAAATTGTTTGGTGAAAATCCTCTTTCTTCAATAGGATTTGAAAGGAATGTTGGGTCATTAACTGCTTGAATATATTCTCCATTATTTATCATAAGTTCATTTATTACTGTCCATCTATAATTATATGATGCAGTAAATAATATTCTTACATATCTTGCTTTTTGATTTAAGTTGGCTCCTTCCACATAAGCACTATCTATTGGTATAATTCCATCTGATTGATTCCCATGCTTGTATCCATTATCAACTGGTTTAGAATCTAAGTCATTAGCTGGGTTTTCAACTCCATCTCCAATAGTAATAGCATCAATCCATGTAGTACCATCTAATGATAATTGTATTTTACCATCTCTTACATGATCTTTTTCAGTATCTAAAACTACATATTTTAAATTATCTACTAGGATTTCTTGTCCTAAATCATAAACAATTGTATCATCTTTTTTAGGAAATCCATTAAATTTAACACTAGTTCTTAAGTCTCCATCTACTGCTTTTTCTGCTCCTGTATCATCCATATATGCACTGATTAATTTTGGTGCTGTAATTTCGCTTGAAAAAACTTCAAACTTATTTAAATCAAATGTAACAGTTGATTTACTATTATTTATAGCTCTTACATATCTTCCATCTTGTAATTCAGAAGAATTTACTATATTACTCCACTGAACCCCATTTAATGAACTTTGTAATAATAATGCTCCTCCATTTATAGTTTCAAAGTTTATTCTACTTAAATCTTTAATACGATCTAACTTAACTCCTATATACTCTCCACTATTTAATTTTAATGATGAAAAAGGCTTTAATTTTGTTAAATTATATGAAAATATAGAATAAATATCTAAATTAGTATTAGTGTATATATTATTTTTATCTCCTCTATTTGCTTCTTCATCACTTATTACTCCTAATTCTGAAAATATAACCCATCTATTAATATTCTCTAAATTAGTAAATCTAATATATATAGCTTCTATTGGAGTTTGGAAACTTTCTTCTATTATATCCTTACCAATTGTATTATTACTATTATCATATTCTTTTACAGTTTTCCAAATTTCATTATCTAATGAGTATTCTAGCTTATATTTTCTCCATTTATCTCCACTTCCATCTCTACCCATTACAAATCTGATTTGGTCTAATTTTGCTACTTTTCCTAAATTTAAACCAATAAATTCTCCCGCTAAGGAAGTATCTCCATTGGCAGTTTTATACCAAACATCAGTACCCTCTTTTCCATCTGTAATATTACTCTCATCTCCTTCATATACTTGCCAAATATCACTTCTTATAAGAGTTGAATTCAGTGCAAGATCTGTATTAGCTTTATTTACATTTATATCTCTAATACCTAACCAAATATTGCTTTTACCTGCTGTTTCTATTAAACGAATTCCCTTTACTTTTAAGCTTAAATTTTCTACTTTAATATTTTGAGGATTTTCATATTCTTTTCCACCTTCTAAATCTAACCACTCTTTTCCATCAATAGTATATTGAATTTTTGCTTTTTGCATTGTATCATTTGGATTTGCATTAGTTCCCATTAAAAATTCAACATTGTTTAATAAGATAGCATTGCTATATTTAATCCCAACATAAGTTCCTCCATCTATTCTATTAGGATTTTTATAAACTATTTCTGTAATAGGATTTTGGTCAAATATATTTTCCTTAATACCACTTGGAGAATCTTCTCTATTAGTTATAAAAGTAGCTGTTATTTTGCTTGGATCTATTATTGAGCTTATAACAACTGAAAGACTTTCTCCTAAAATTTTTATAAGTGGTACTATGTGTTGAACTCCCACCTCTGCATACTGCATATGATCTACATAATGAAACTCATAAGTTTTTGATTTTTCAAAGGAATTTTGACCATTTAAAAAGTTTTTTAAAGCTACATCATTTTTATTACTTTCAATGGCTATAGCAGAATTTAAATAACTTATAACTGCATTTGTTGTATCTTCCCAACAATTTAACCAATATATTATCTGATCTCTAGTTCTAGGGTTTCCAGCATTGTCTTTGTAATAAGCTGCTGCATTTTTAAGATTAGTAAATTCATCTATTAAAGCTTCTGCCTCAAGCTTTATACTAGAACCATTTTCATATTTTTTCTTGAAATCTTTTATTTTTGGAGCAAGTTCTATTGACTCTTCTAGCTTAGTTACACGCCCATCCATATTTTGATTTATCATATGTTTACTTAGTTCTCTTAAAGCCATTGAAGAATTTGTTTCCTCTACAGTTCCATGGTCCATATATTTAAAAGAATCATACCAATTTTTATTTGCTTCCTCTTTATTACCCCATATATTCCAAGCATAATCACTTATTGCAAATAAAGCAGATTTATTTGCTTCTGCTTGTTGCATTGGATTTAACACTATTCCATCTATTTTGCTAGGATCTACCCCTGGATGTAAGAAAGTATCATTTCCACCCATTATAAGATGTTGTTTAGAGTTATCTGAACAAGGCCAGTTAATCCAGTAAAAAGGTGCTCTACCTGGATATCCTTCTGTTGCAATATTATTTATAAAATTATTTGAAAAATTTTCATTAACCTCACCCCAAATTCTTCCTCCAGTCATAACTAAGCTAATATTATCACCAGCTTTATTTAATTCTCTAAGTTGATTTGAGCTTCCATTTCCCATATAGTATGCAGGACAAAACATTAAATGAGTTTTTAAATCTGTATAAACTACTTTTTTTTGCTCTAACCAAGCTGTTAAATCTTTTAAAAGTTTTACATACATACTAGGTCCCTCTGGTGGCACACCAGCATCATCTGCTAAAATAGCAAATTGTCTAACATCAGCATCTAAAAGCTGATTAAATTTTTGTTTTATTATATCTAAATCTTTTTTATAGTTTTCTTCAGTATTAAACCTTATTGCACTATACATAAATGGATGAAGTGCATAAACATATCTGTTCTTTGTTTCATTACCTATTTTCGCTAATTTTTGTATTCCCATTAAATCTTCAGCTGGATATAGTTCTCTCCACTTTTTATTATGATAAATATCATCTTTAGGAGCAAATACATATTGATTTAATTTATAATCTCCACCAAACTTCATAAGTTCCCCTCTATCTTCATTAGACCAAGGATTTCCATAATATCCTTCTATGAATCCTCTACGAGGAACATCTGCATAATCATCAATTCTAAAATTTTGAATTACTTTATTTTCTTCAATTTGATTAAACACATGCTTTAAGGTTGTAACCCCATAAAAAGCACTATCTTCATCTTTGCCTAATACAGCTATTATTCCATCTTTTACACTGATTAAATAAGAATCAATATTATTATCAAAAAAGCTTTTATCATATGAAATATTTATACTAAAGTATTCATTAACTATTCCATTAAATTTATTAATACCCACTAAAAAATTTGTTTTACCAGAAACTATTTCATTAGAAACTGTACTTTCTAAATTTTGAGATTTTAAAACCTGCATAACTCTGTTTTTCGTATACTCATCAACTTCATTATCATATACTACGTTTATATTTTGTCCTAATTGAAACCATCCTCCAGTATATTTTATATTTTGTGGCTTTGGATATATTTCATAGGTCTTTGGAGTTACATTGTCAATAGTTTCATTATTATCCATATCTAAATCAATAACTGCATAATTAATTTGACCATCTGCTCTTCCTCCATGTGGATTAACTCCCTTTAACTTAAAGTTTAAAACATGCTCACCATAATTTAAGATACCACTATCAAATATAGTTATAATTTCTGTTCTAGTTGATGAATAACCATCTACTTCTTTAATATTTCCATTATCAATAGAAATTTCATATATTCCATGTCTAGGATCTTTGATACCCATCAGTTTAATATTACCACCTTTAAATTTTATAGAAAAACTAGAATTTATATCTGTTGCCCACTTTTCTGTAGAATCTCCATACCATGTTCCTATAAAATTAAAATTAAAGAAATCTGTACCTTTTTCAGTTGTATTTATTAGTATTTTTTTATTAGAATCACCAGATGTAATAGAAGTAATTACATTTTTATCTTTTAAAGCAATTAAATCAACTATTTCAAAATCATTAGTTTTTATAAGATAATTTCCAGTTGATACATTTATAAAAACATATAATCCATTTTTATCAGTTGTTGTAACTGCTACTGGAGTTAAATCTTCATTATCTTCTACTCTATATAGAATTACATATGCATCACTAATTTGTAAATTTGTACTATCTTTAATTATTCCTGAAATAATTCCATCTGAAGCTTTTGGATCTACACTTAAATTACTTTTAACTGAAATAATTTCACCACTATTAACAGATACAGGCATTTGAAATTGCATATACCCTAATGCTGAAATTCCTATACTATAATTCCCTAATGGCAACTCTGTAAAAGTATAAATTCCTGAAACATCTGAATAAGTTATGGATATTAAATTTTTTTTATCTTCATCTATTGTATATAATGAAACAATAGCTCCAAGCAATGGATTATTATCATCTTGCACTTTTCCACTTATAATTCCTAATAATGCATTAGGATCATCTAATAAAACAAAATTAAATTCTAAATTTTGTTGAGATGATATAGAAAAATTATTAGCTTGACTAATTAATTTTCCATTAGCTGTAGCTATTAAATTATAGCTGTCACTATATGGAATATCATTCATTAAATATTTTCCATTTTCACCAGTAGTAACATACGTTAATGGATTAAAATTTTCATCCATTAAATTAACAATAGCATTATCTATTGGATTTTTTAATTTATCCACTACACTTCCTGAAATAGTTGTTGATAAATTAAGTTTTTTAGTATTTTTAGTAAGTTTTAAATTCATTTCAATATCTTGTCCTTTTTTATCTATAGATATTTTTGAAGAAATAAAAGGACTATATTTATCTCTTTTCAGATCCATAATATTCTAACTTCCTTTTAAAAAATTCATATATTTTATGGTATTCTTTAAATATTTTTTTGTGAAATTTAAAAGTTCATATTGAAAATTTTAAAATTACTTATTTATTTATGTAATATTTAATTTAAAATAATTAAAAATATAACTATGAAAGGAAGTGTTACTAACTATGAAAAAACACTATACAAAACATATAAAAAATGGGCAAAAAATTGAGAGTTCATTTATAATAAATAAAATTATAAGTAAAAAAGATGGAGATACCGTTGCTTTAATAGGTGATAAAACCGGAGATATAAAAGCTTATTTTAAGGATAAAAATAATATTTGCAAAGTAGGAAATATTATTGTCTTTAAAGGAACTTTTTCTGAAAATTTCAAATGTGAAGTTGTTAAAAAAATCGATTCTTTTGATTTATATGAATACTTACCTTCTGTAGAAAGACCTATTGAAGAAATTATGAATGAATTAGAATCCATAACTAAAAATGAATTTAAAAGTAAAGAAGCTATTGAATTAAATAATTATTTTTTTAAAAACCCTGAATTTCTTTCAAAGTTTAAAAAAGGTATAGGTGGTATTTATCAGCATCATAACTATATAGGAGGATTAGCAGAACATACCCTAAATGTAACTTATCTAGCTAAAATATTATCTTATAGATATGATTGTAGATATAAAGAAATTGCAATATTAAGTGCTAAGTTGCATGATATAGGGAAAATTAAAGAATTATTTTTTGAAGGACCTTTTAAATATACTTTACAAGGAGATATGGAGGGACATATTGTTATAGGCATAAATATGTTAGAAGAAGCTTTCAAAGCAAATCCTACTATTTATAGTGAAGATTTCAAAACTAGAATTAAAGCTTGTGTAGTACAACATCATGGCAAAATAGAATTTGGTTCTCCTAGAGATATGAAAACTGAAGAGGCTTTTATTGTTCATTATTCAGATTATTTAGATGCTACATTAAATAAAATATCTATAATAAAAAAGAATGTTCCTTTAGGTACTTGGAGTGACTATGATCGTAGAATTGAAGGAAAATTATATTTATAAAATATAGTTTAAACAATTAATTATTTATAATTATAAATAAAAATAAGTAACTTATTTAAACTATATATTTTAAAGTTACTTATTTTTTTATATTTAATACGCTTATTTTTAGAATTTTAAATCTTCTTAATTTATTTTTTTTATACTTTTCAATTGAAATGCTGCTATTTTGCCATTTTCAACAGCTATTAAAACATTAGCATCATATTTTCCAGGTGTACGCTTTTCACTAGATACAACATCTGCTATTAAATCCACTAATAATACTACTGTATTATCATTAGAAGTTAAAATTTTAGGGTTAATAGATTCTATAAATTTTATTTCATCATTTATTTTTTTTCTATTATCCACATAAGTAGTTATATTTTCATCATTTATTTTTAATTCTTTTTGAACTTCTGGTGTGAAAATTTCTCTAAGATTAGTTACTTTATCAGATGTAATATTTTTATCTAAAAAATAAAATTCTCCAAATTTATTAGTTAAATCATAGGATTCTTTTTGTACAGGAGTCATACTTTCTACACTAGTAACCTGAATGCTATCAATTTTTTGTTGTTCTTTTCTAGCTTGTACATTTTTAATTATAACCCACCCAACAATTACTGCTATAACTGAAATTGTTACTATTAATTTTTTCTTTTTACTCCACTTTTTCTTTTCTTTGCTTTTTATTTTATTAGTCATAAAATTCTCCTTTTAATATTAAATTCATTATAATTTATCCCTTTTATTGATAAAGTTATTTATTCTTTTGTAAAACTTATATTACTTGCTTGAGGGAAAAGTTGATTATAAAAATTATCAAATCCATCTCCATCTAAAATTACTTTCTCATCATCATTAACATAAAATTTATTCATAGTGTTAACTATTAATTCAAATTTATTTAAATTACTTTCTTCAAGTAAAACATTATAGAGATATGCTAAATGATTTTGCATATAAGTTTGAATAGATTTTACCTCTTCATCTGATAATTTTCCATGTTTATGTAATTCTTTCATTGGCCCATTTCTAAAAATAAAATAAGTTGAAGCTTTTGCTATATTAGCAATATGTTCTTTAGGAATATTATTTGACATTTTTTCACCTCTTTTATAATTAATAATCATTATTTTAAACTAAATTTGCAATTATAACAAGTGTAAGCATTTTAATAAGAAGATAATTTATTTCTTTAAAGTAAAAAAGGTACATTAAAAATTTTTAATGTACCTTTTAATTTTAATATTTAGAATCTTCTATTTGCTAGTTCTAGCATTTATAGCTACTGGTCTTCCATTTTCACCATCTTCACCTATAGCTACAATTTTAAAGCCATATAAAGTATTAGCTTTTAAGTTTTCTACAATATATTCTGTAACTTCTTTAGAAACTCTAGCAATTTCTATACTATCCTTATAAATTATATATTCTTTAACTGCTCCACCTTTAGATGGTGTTTCCCAATCTAATTTTATAGTTGATGAAGTTGTTTCAGTAACTTTTAATCCTTCAGCTTTCCCAGGTTTTTCACTTGGTACAACTACATTCTCTTCAACTTTAATAGTTTTATCAGCTAAGTCAAGCTTATAGCTTGTTCCTTCACCATCAGCAATTTCTCCATTAGTTAATGAAACTATAGTATCTTCAGTAGAAGCCTTAGCTGTTAAAATTACATTTATAAAATCTGTACCAACAGGTAGTCCATTACCGCCTAAAGATGCTGCTAATATTCTAACTTCACCATCTTTAACTAATTTAGATGTAACTAATACATTATCTACTAAACTACTTGTCTCTTTAAAAGTAAATACTTCTGGATCATAAGTTAAAGTGTAGTCTGAAGCATACGGAGATACTCCTTCTTTTAAGCTTTCAATACCTAAGTTTACATTTAAATCTGAATTTACTTTAACTGTGTCATTACCATTAATAGAAACTTTTCCTGTGACTTCTGGTGTTTCAGATTTTACATTTAAAACTAAGCTTAAATTAGTATCTTCTGATAATACAAGTTTTTTACCATAAACATTATATATTTCTAATCCTTCATTAGCTTTAGCAACTAAATCATAAGCACCTTCAGATAATTCAGTTGGTAATGTTCCTTTGAATATAAATTCAGTTGGACTATCTCCTTTTACCATTAAAAATTCTACATCTTTACCATTAAGGTTTACAGTTAATTTTCTATCTCCCATTAAAGATACTGATTGATTAAATTTAACTTTTAAGGAAACTTCCTCACCAGGTAAATATTCTTTTTCTTCAACTAATTTAACACTTTCAATCTTAGCCGCTTCTGCTTGTTCAGTTGGATTATATTTAATATAGTCTACATTCATTTCTGTATAAGACATCTCTTCTGTAGGAGTTCCTTCATAGAATAATCCTATCTTACCATCTGGTAATTCTGTTAAACAAGAATATGCATAATAGCCTGGTTTTACTACTTTATTATATTTCCAATCAAAAGTATATCTAGTCTCTCCATTTTCATAAGTTCCATTTTCATTAATTAATCCTATTTTTACTGATCCATTAGATCTACTTCCCGCATCAGGGTTAGCAAATATTACAGCATCTTTACCATCAATTTTTCCACTATAATTCATAACACTTAATTGACAATAAGGTTCTCTTAAAGCAGTATCCTCTTCTACATCTTCATGCCAAGTTTCTCCTCCATCAAAACTTGTAGAGATTCTTACATAACTTCCTGTATTTCTCATAAACATTTTTAATTGACCATTAGGCATCTCCACTACTTGACATTCTGTTAATTGGTTACCACTTGTAATAGTATCTGAATCTTGATCATGACCATTTCTACTATCATTTGGTGATTCTCCTCTATGCCATGTTTCTCCCTTATCATCACTATATACTACAGCACTTGATTGGAAACCTGAAGCGTTTGTATAATAAATAGGGAATATTATTCTTCCAGCATGTGCACCATTCTTTATTTGAATTCCTCTTCCTGGACCTGTTCCCATGAATTTCATCCAATCTTCTTTAGTTTCTGGATTTAAATCTTTAGGTTTACTCCAAGTTTTACCGTCATCATCACTATATATTAAAGCTAAATAACTTGTACCAAATACTTTTAATGGACTAGTTTTAGTTAAAACATTATCAACTTTCTCTCCATTTTCAAATAAGTTTTTATCTTCATCTACAGTGTAGTTTGTAATATTACCATCTTTATCATAAACTTTGCCTTCTTCTCTTATAGTAAGCTCATTTCCAGAAGCATCATATAAACATAAATATTTAACACCATCAATTTCTTTATATCCTGTTCCTTTTTTAGCTTGTGGGAATCCATAGCCCTCTGAGAAATGTGTTACAAGTAAGAAAATTCTACCTGTTTCTTCATCTTGAATCATACTAGTATCTATAGCAGAAGCAGCAGCTGGAAAATCTAAAATTATTTTTCCCTCTTCCCAATCTTTTCCTAATTCTTTTCTTCTAATTGCACTATCAATATTATTTGGTGAATCTCCACCATGAGTTATTCTAGCATCTATTGAAGCTAATACAGTTCCAGCTTGAGTAGTATATAATGCTGGTATTCTATAATTATTTGAATTTAAATCACCAGGAGAAAATAAATCTATTGGTTCACTTTTATAAGCTCCATCCGGTAAGAAATCATCCTCATTTGGTTTTGATGTTTCTGAAGTTTCTTTTAATAAATAATTATCTGATAAAGGATCAGCATATATATCAATATAATCTATATCACCATTAAAATTGTACTCGTTTCCAGAGTTTCTGTCAGTTTTACCTATAAATGCTGCATTTAATCCTTGAATATCATCTAAAAATTTAGCATCATTATTTGAAGTTTCCTTAACTAATGATCCATTAAGATAAATTTTATATCCTAAATCCTTATCTATTTTTAAAGCTAATGTATTAAATCCTTTATTAAGAGCTACATCAGCATACTCATGAGCTAGGTTAGTAGTTCCATCTGGAGTATTTCCTTCTTGCGTTTGGTTTCTAACTTCAAAGCCAACTCTTCCTTCATTTACATACAATGAAAAATATCCATTATTAGTTTTATTATTACTTATTCCTAATAAAGTTTGAATTCCATCTCCATCTAATCTAAATCTAGTAACAATAGTTCCCTCTTCTAAGTTTTTTAAACTATCTATATGAGAAGAAATATCTTGTGCACTATTATTGTTTACTAATCTAATATTATCATTAGAAGCTAATGGAGTAGATTCGCCTACCATTTCGTAAACATTTACTTCGGCAACAGAAGCCCATCCACCAATTCCTTGAAGAGCAGTTATTTTAATTGCTTCTGCTTCAACTGGTGTATCTAATGATACAATTTTACTACTAGAATTATTTTCCCATTTTCCTTTAGAAATTAAAGTTTCTTCCTCTCCATTTACTGCATATATTTCATAGTTTGTTATTCTACCATTATCTGTAGAATCTTTTCTAGGCTCAACTTTTAAACTGCTTATATTTCTAGTTTTTCCTAAATCAATAGTTAAACTTTGAGGTAAAGCAGCTGAACCATTCCATGGAGTGTGCCATAACGTATCAACGTTTCCATCAATAGCAGCACTTGCTGGGTCAGCACTTTCTTCTGAAGTTGCAGTTGCAGTCATTTCTGACCTAGGAACTTCATTTTCTATATATGCCTTTCCTTTAACTTTATTTAAATTCATTTCACTTTTTGAACTAATCTCACTATAGATAGCGTTTTTAATCTCATTTGTAGCTTTTACAGACATTGCTGGTGTAACACAATTGTAAATTAATGCCGCTGCAGTAATATATGCAGCTAATTTTTTATACTTCATAAAAACCCCCATAAATTAAAATAATTGTTATTTTATTATACTAATTCTATTTTTTTGTTAAAATTCCTTCTTTTTCTAGTAAAATAAATAAAAATTTTATTTATTTTTAAAAAAATAAAATTTTTTGTTGAATTAAAGTAGTTTTTATAATTAATTATTTAAAATAAAAAAAGAATCTATATATTTTAAATATAAATTCTTTTTTTATTAAAAAAATTATTCTTTTAATGTTCTCATATTTATTGAAACAGGTCTGCCTTTTTTATTATTTTCCCCAATAGCTAAAATTTTAAAACCATAAAGAGTATTACTTTTTAAGTCTTCTATATTAAATTCAGTTATTTCACCATTAACTCTAGTTAATTCTACTCCATCTTTATATAAAACATATTCCCTTATGTTTTCAGATGTTAATGGTTTATCCCATTTAAGTTTTAAAGATTTATTTGTAATATTTATAGCTTTTAAATTTTCTACTTTTCCTGGAGTTATATCTTTATCTGAATTTTCAATTTGAATCTTATCTTCTAAAACTATATCATTAGATATAGTTGACAATTTATTATAAATATTATATATATTTGTATTTTTATTGGCTTTTACTGTAATATCATACTGTCCATTTTTTATATTTTCTGGGATTTTTCCAGTAAACACATATTCTTTTGCACTTTCTGACGGTAACATAGTAAATGAACTTAGTTCATTGCCTATTGAAACATTTAAAGTTCTATCACCTATAATACTTACTGCTTGATCAAAAATAACTTTTAAAGAAATATCATCTCCAGCACTATAACTTTTATCATTTAAAACTTTTATAGATTTTACTTTAGCTGCTGGTGCTTGTTCATCAGGATTATACTTTATATATTCTGTATTCATAGAAGTAAAGGACATTTCTCTATTATCTGTTCCTTCATAGAACAAACCAATTTTACCATCTGAAAGTTCTGTCAAAGAAGAATAAGCATAATATCCTGGTTTTATTAATTTATTATATTTCCATTCAAAATCATATTTAGGTTCACCATTTTCATAGGTTCCTACTTCATTTATTAAACCTATTTTTACTGCTCCATTAGCTCTGCTTGTAGCATCTGGATTAGAAAATATAAGGGCATCTTTTCCATCTACTTTTTTGCTATAATTTATAACACTTAATTGACAATAAGGTTCTCTTAAATCTTTATCCAATTCTACATGTTCATCCCAAGTTTCACCACCATCAAAACTAGTTGCTATCCTAGTATAACCATTTCGATTTCTCATAAATAATTTTAGTTGACCATTAGGCATCTCCACTACTTGTGATTCAGTTAATTCATAAGCATTATTATTTAAAGACTCTGCACTTAATACTGTATTTCCTTCTATTCTTCCATCATTAGGTGATTCACCTAAATTCCAAGTTTCACCACCATCATCACTATAAATAACAGCACTATTTTGTTTTTTATTTAAATTTAATGAATAAACTGGAAATACTAATCTTCCTTTATGATCACCATTTTTTATTTGATGTCCAACTCCTGGTCCTGTTCCTAGGAAGCTCATCCATTCCTTTTTAAATTGCCCGGATATTATTTTAGGCTCACTCCAAGTCTGTCCATCATCATCACTATGAATAAGAGCTAAATAAGAAGTACCAAATGCTTTAAATTTACTAGTTTTAGCAAAAGTATTTCCTATTTTAACTCCATTTTCATAAAGATTATTCTGAGCATCTACAGTATAAACAGTAGCATTTCCATCCTTATCTATAATTTTACCATCTGGTTTAGCATAAAATTCAATATTATTTTCATCTAATAAAATCATACATCTTTCACCATTTATAGTTTTAAATCCACTACCATGTTTAGCTTGAAATGCTCCATATCCATCTGGAAAAGCATCTACAAGTAAAAATATTCTACCTGTTTCTTTATCTTGTAATAAGGACGAATCTATTGTTGATGCCTTATCAGGATAATTTATCACTACTTGTCCTTCATCCCAAGTCATTCCTCCATCTACACTTCTTTTTACTGCAGTATCAATATTATTAGGTGAATCATGTCCTCCTCCTACTCTTACATCAATTCCAGATAAAAGTGTTCCTTTTAATGTAGTTATAATTGAAGGGATTCTAAAATTATTAGACCCTAATTCTCCTGGTTTAAATACATCAATAACATCACTTTTATATACACCTTCTGGTAAATTTTCATCTACAGATGGTTTTGCTGTTTCCCCAGTTATTTTTAAAATATAATTATCTGATAAAGGTTCTTTGTAAATATTTACAAAATCAATGTTTCCTTTATATAAATACTCATTTCCAGAATTTCTTTTCACTTTTCCTAGAAAAGCGCTATTTAGCCCTGTAATATCATCTAAAAATTTAGCATTATTATCTGCAAATGTTTTAACAATTTTTCCATTTAAATAAAGAGTATATCCTTCATTTTTATTTACTTTAAGTGCTAATGTATTAATACCTTTATTTAAAGAAACATCAGCATAAACATGTGCAAGATTAGTTGTTCCATTTGGAGTATTACCTTCTTCAGTTTGATTTCTAACTTCCATGCCTATTCTTGAACCAGTAGTGTATAAATGAAAGTGACCATTATTAGTTTTATTATTACTAATTCCTAATATACTATGAACTGAGGAAATATCATTTGAATTAAATCTTGCTATAATGGTTCCCTCTTCTAAATTTTTTAAAGCATCTATATCATTGCTAATATCTACTTCATCCCCATTATTCTTTATTACAGTATTTCCATATGATTTAATAGGTGCAGTTTCTTTACTTTTTTCATACACATTTACTTCTGCAATGGAAGCCCATCCTCCAACTCCTTCAAGAGCAGTTATTTTTATGGCATCTGCTTCAACACTATTTTCAAAGGATATAACATTTCTTTTAGACTCTTGCTCCCAACGTCCACTTTTAATTAAAGTTTCCTTTCCATTATTTATTGCATAAATTTCATATTTAGTAATAATTCCATTGGATTCTGTAGCTCTTGGATTAACAACAATAGAGCTAATATTTCTTTTATTGCCTAAATTTATAGTTAAACTTTGAGGTAATTTTGCTAAGCCATTCCAAGGTGTATGCCACATTGTATTTATATTTCCATCAATAGCAGAGCTAGCAGGATCTCTTGATTCTTGTGATGTGGCAACTGCTGTTAATTCACTTTGAGGAATTTTTTCTTCTACAATAGCAATTTTTTCACTTAAATTAGTAACTTTTTCATTTTTTGTATTGGATAAAGCGTTTACATTTACTGCAGATAAACTACTTCCATAAAAAATTACGGCTGCAGTTAATATAGCTGTTACTTTTTTACAATTCATAATAAACCTCCACATAAACTTAAATTTAAAATATAATTTATTTTAATCTATAGTAATAATATTCTATATTTTATTTTTATTTCCTTTATAATTTTACATTTTTAAGAAATATATAACTTTAAAGAAAAAAATTACATTATTAATTATATTTTAATAATGTAATTTCATATTTTTTAATTTATATATTATTATTTTCTATTTTTCCTATATCAGTTCTAAAATATTTCTTTGTGAAATTTATAAATTTAATCTTTGAATAAGCTTCTTTTACAGAATCTTCAAGATATTTACCTGTTCCTATTACAGATAAAACTCTTCCACCAGATGTTATTAATTTTTTATTAGAATCTAAAATTCCACCAGCAATATATATGCTGTCTTTTACTGAATCATCAATATTAATATTAAATCCTTTTTCAAAAACTCCTGGATATCCTGAAGAGGCAAGTACCACATTACAACAATACCCTTCTTTCCACTTAATTTTAAAATTATTTAATGTATTATCAAAAGAACTTTCTATTAACTCTAATAAATCACTATCCATTAAAGCTAGTACGGATTGTGTTTCAGGATCTCCCATTCTAACATTATATTCCAAAAGATAAGTGCCTTTATTAGTTATCATTAGTCCAAAGAAAATAATACCTTTAAAATTTAAATTTTCTTCTTTTATTCCTATAAGGGTTCTGTTCATTATATTTTCTTCAAAGTCCTTTAAATGTAAATCTGTTACATAAGGGTTAGGAGCAATTACCCCCATTCCTCCAGTATTAGGTCCTTTATCTCCATCAAGTATTTGTTTATGATCTTTAGCTGAAATAAATGATTTAATTACATTACCATCAGTTATGGAAAGTATAGAAGCTTCAAAGCCTGTAAGAAACTCTTCAATTACTATTCTACTTCCAGCACCATTGAAAATATCTTCTACCATAATATCTTTAATAGCATTATTAGCCTCTTCTAATGTTTCACAAATATAAACTCCTTTACCAGCTGCTAATCCATCTGCTTTTATAACTAACGGAAATTCTTCAGTTCTCACATAATTTAAGGCTTTTTCCGCATTTTCAAACACTTGGTATTTAGCAGTTTTAACCCCATATTTTTTCATAAAATCTTTTGAAAAACTTTTACTACCTTCAAGTTTAGCTGCTTCTTTATGAGGTCCAAAAATTTTTAATTCTTCTTCATTAAAAGCATCAACAATACCTTCAATTAATAGTTGCTCTGGTCCCACAATAGTTAAATCTATACTATTATTTTTAGCAAAATTAATTAATTCTTTTATGCTTATTAAATTAATATTTTCACATTTATTTTCTAATGCAGTTCCACCATTGCCTGGTGCACAAAATATTTTAGATACTTTTTTACTCATAGATAATTTTCTAGCTATAGCATGTTCTCTTCCACCTGACCCTATTAGTAAAATATTCATTCCTTCAACTCCTCTTATGCAATAATAATTTTTAATGTTTAAAATGCCTAATACCTGTTAATACCATACTTATACCATGTTTATTACAGGCTTCTATGGACTCATTATCTCTTATAGATCCACCAGGTTGAATAATAGCATTTATATTATATTTAGCCGCTTCTTCAACGCAGTCATTAAATGGGAAGAAGGCATCTGAAGCTAATATTGTTGCTCCTTTTCCTCTTTCTAAAGCTTCACAGGTAGCCCATATTCTATTAACTTGTCCACCACCAATACCAATAGCTTTTTTATCATTAGCCACTACTATAGCATTAGATTTTACATATTTTACAACTTTCATTGCAAAAATCATATTTTCTAATTCTTCCTTTGTGGGTTGTCTTTCTGTAACAATTTTCAATTCATCTATTAACTTTTTATCCTCTTCTTGAACTAATATTCCTCCATCAACAGATACTGTAAAATTTTTAGATGAGGGCTTGTTATTACATTTTATAACCCTTAAATTCTTTTTGCTTTTTAACAATTCCAATGCATCATCATCAAACTCTGGAGCTGCTACTACCTCTAAGAAAATCTTAATCATTTCTTCTGCTGTTTCTCTATCAACTTTCTTATTAATAGCTACTATACCTCCAAAAATTGAAACTGGATCACATTCATAAGCTTTTTTGTAGCTTTCAAATACAGTTTCTCCTATAGCAACACCACAAGGAGTATTATGTTTTAACGCACAACAAGCAATTTCATCTTCAAATTCACAAACTACCTTCCAAGCAATATCTAAATCTTTAATATTGTTATAAGACAATTCTTTACCATTTAAAACCTGAAAAGTATTCATTGCACCTTCAAATTCTGTAGCACCATAATAAGCAGCTTTTTGATGAGGATTTTCACCATATCTTAGATCTTGTAATTTTTTATAAGAAATAGATAGATATTCTGGATATTCTTCATCAAGAAGGAAATTAGATATAGCACTATCATAAGCACTCATAAGATTAAATACTTTTCCTGCTAATTTTTTTCTAGTATTAAATTGTACATCTCCAAATTCTTTCATTTCATTTATAATATTTGAATAATCATTTATATTACTTATTACTACAACATCCTTAAAATTCTTTGCTGCAGCTCTTAGCATAGTAGGTCCACCAATATCTATAAATTCTACTTTTTCATCAAAGGATAAATTTTCTTTTACTTTTTGGAAAAAAGGATATAAATTAACTATTACCATATCTATAAGGCCTATGTTTCTATTTTTTAATGTTTTTATATGATCTTCATTATCTCTTATAGCTAATATTCCACCATGTATTATTGGATGTAGTGTTTTAACCCTTCCATCTAACATTTCATCTGAATTAGTTATTTCACTGATTTCCGTAACTTCAATTAAATTTTCTTTTAAATATTTATAAGTTCCTCCAGATGATACTATTTCAATATTATTATCTCTTAAAAATTTAGCTAACTCTAAAACTCCAGTTTTATCATAAACACTAATTAAAGCTCTTTTTATCATAACTTTCCCCCTAAAATTAAATTGTTAGTGTAAAGTTTCTACACTACTTTTCTTTTTAAAATCTTTATATATCAAGGTTTCGAAAGTTTTTTTGCATAAAAAAACAACGACCCCCTAATTTCATGTTAAAATTGAATCTCAAAACCACAA
>NZ_WHJC01000031.1 GCF_009295725.1 Clostridium tarantellae | reverse complement strand
ATATTAAAAATATATTTGAAAAATTTAGAAATTTTGCTTATAAAACTAAAAATAGCATTTTTGCTTTATGCAAAAATGCTATTTGTCTACAAACTGAGGCTATTCTTATAGGAATAGCTTTTTTATTTGTTACTTTTTTAAAAATAATAAATAATTATCAGTAAAATTCTATATAAAATGTAGAATTTGTAGAAAAAGGTTTGTCAAATAGCACATTTTAAATTATAATATATTTGTTTTCTAAAATTATGGAGGAGTTAATCATGCAAAAGGCTTGGGAGAGTATTTATTGTCCTAATTATATATCAGGATACAGTCCCTTCAACATAAAAAATATGAATAAGGCCATAGAAAGATTAGTTTTTGCTATAAATAATAGACAAAAAATTATTATTTATGGTGGATGTGATGTAGATTCTATTTGTGGAATTTCGTCTTTATTGCTTATATTAAAATATTTAAATGCTGATGTTGAATACTGTGTTAGTCCTAAATATAGCGATAATTATGATATAGATAATAATATAATAAAAAATCATATAGCTTTTTTAGGGGCAGAGCTTTTAATAACTGTAGGCTGTGGTCTAGTTAGTGATGAGCAAGAAAAGCTTTGTAATGATATAGGAATAGATTTAATAATTACAGAGAATAAAGAAATTAAATCTAAGTATTCCTCTATTTATATAAATCCAAGCGAAAAAAATTGCTTTTATAGATATAAAGATTTATCTAAAAGTGGATTGATTTTTAAATTAATGCAGGCTATAGCTATATATTATAATATGAAAAGTATAAATAGGTATTTAGATTTGATATTAATAGGTGGAGTTTCTAATAATATTAAAGCTGTGGGTGAGAATAGAATAATTTTAAAAGAAGGAATTAAATATTTACAGTATACTAATAGCATTGGATTATGTGCAATAAAATCTTTTCATAATATTTGTGAAATAACTAATGATAATATAAGTAAAATAATAAAAGAAATTACTCCTCAAGATGGAGCAGTATGTAGAAAAGATAATGCTAAAATAATAGTAGAACTTCTTACTACTAATGATAGAGATAGAGCGGAACAAATAACCAAATATCTTCATAATGAAAAAAAAAGATAGACAGGATATTAAAATATTTTTATTAAAAGTTACTTTGGAGGTAATAATATGAATTTAAAAGAAAAAGTAAGAGTAATAGAAAACTTTCCTAAGGAAGGAATAAGTTTTAAAGATATAACTACATTAATAGGTGATGGTGAAGCTTTAAGGGAATCAGTTGATGAGATGACTAAATTCTTTAAGGATAAGAATATAGATGTGGTTGTTGGACCAGAAGCTAGAGGCTTTATATTTGGAGTTCCAGTTGCATATGCATTAGGAGCAGGTTTTGTTCCAGTAAGAAAACCTGGGAAATTACCAGGAGATACAGTAAAAGTAGAATATTTCTTAGAGTATGGTACAGATGCTTTAGAAATTCATAAAGATGCAATTAAGCCAGGGGCAAGAGTTGCTATAATAGATGATTTATTAGCTACAGGTGGAACAATAGCAGCAGTTGCAAAGTTAGTAGAAGAAGTTGGTGGAGAAGTAATTGCTTTATCATTTGCAATTGAATTAAAAGATTTAAATGGAAAAGACAAATTAAAAGGATATGAGGTAATGTCATTACTAGAGTATGATATTTAATTTTATTGAAAATTTGTAAATAATATAATATAATTAAGTAGAATGGCTGGTTAATTAACCAGCCTTTGACTTTATTTTAAGTGTAAATGTTATATGTTTATATAAAAATTTAGAGTAAGGGAGAATAATCCAATGCTAGAAAACTTAATTTCTAAAATACAGGCTAATGGAAATCATGTGGATATTGAAACTATAAAAAAAGCATATGAATTAGCATTCAATGCACATAATGAGCAAAAAAGAGAGTCAGGAGAACCATATATTATCCATCCTATTAGTGTTGCTATTATTCTAGCTGAAATGGGTATGGATACAAACACTATTGTAGCAGGTTTGTTACATGATGTAATAGAAGATACAGAGTATACATATGATGATTTAGCAATACTGTTTAATAAAGAAGTAGCTAACCTTGTAGATGGGGTTACTAAATTAAATAAGATTAAATATAAAACAAAAGAAGAACAACAAGCCGATAATGTAAGAAAAATGCTTTTAGCAATGGCTAAGGATATAAGAGTAATAATAATAAAATTAGCAGATAGACTTCACAATATGAGAACTTTGAAGTTTATGTCACCAGAAAAACAAAAATCAAAAGCACAAGAAACATTAGATATATTTGCACCTTTAGCCCATAGATTAGGTATTTCTAAAATTAAATGGGAATTAGAGGATTTATCATTAAGATATTTACATACTGAAGAATACTATGATTTAGTTAAGCAAATTGCAGAAAAAAGAGTGGAGAGAGAAAAGTATATTTCATGCATTATAGGTGAATTGAAGGAAAATTTAGATAGTGCCTCAATAGAAAGTGATATAGAAGGAAGACCAAAGCACTTTTATAGTATTTATAGAAAAATGGTAAATAAAAATAAGAGTATAGAGCAAATTTTTGATTTAACAGCTATTAGAATTTTGGTTAATACTGTAAAAGACTGTTACGCTGCATTAGGTATTGTACATACTATATATAAGCCTATACCTGGAAGATTTAAAGATTATATTGCTATGCCTAAACCGAATATGTATCAATCCCTTCATACTACTGTAATTGGAGATGAAGGAAAGACTTTTGAAATACAAATAAGAACTTTTGAGATGCATAAAACAGCAGAGTATGGAATAGCTGCACATTGGAAATATAAAGAGGGACTAGGGAATTATGAGAATAAAGATGTTTCTTTTGAAAGTAAATTAAGTTGGCTTAGAGATATTTTAGAATGGCAAAATGAAACTTCAGATGCTGAAGAATTTATGGAGGGCTTTAAGTTAGATTTGTTTTCAGATGAAATTTTTGTTTTTACTCCCAAAGGAGTAGTTATTAATTTGCCAGCAGGAGCAACACCTATTGATTTTGCTTATAAAATCCATACAGATGTTGGAAATAGGTGTATCGGAGCAAAAGTTAATGGTAAAATGGTTACCTTAGATTATAAGTTGAAAACCGGAGATATAGTAGAAATATTAACTACGTCTAGTGCAAAAGGTCCAAATATGGATTGGTTAAATATTGCGGCTAGTAATCAAGCTAAAAGTAAAATTAAACAATGGTTTAGAAAAGCTAGAAAAGAAGAGAATGTAGATAGAGGTAAAGAGTTAATAGAAAAAGAATGTAAAAAACAAACATTAAACTTTTCAGATTTAACAAAGGGAGAAAAATTTGAAAAGATAATGAAAAAGCACAATTTTAACACTTTAGATGATTTATATGCAAGTGTTGGTGAAAACTCTATATCAAGTTCTACCTTGATTACTAAACTAAAGGAAGACCATAATCATCATGAAAAAGTAAACAATACAGATAAATTAAATAGAGAAATAGGTGAACAAATTGCAAAGACAGAAAAAGCTAAAAAATCTTCTAATTCTAATAGTTATGGAATAACAGTAAAAGGCTTGAGTAATTTAATGATAAGATTTGCAAGATGTTGCAATCCTGTTCCTGGTGATAAAATTGTTGGGTATGTTACTAAAGGTAGAGGAGTATCAGTACATAGAAAAGACTGTAGCAATTTTAAAAATATTATAGAAAACCAAAAAGAAAAAGTTGTTGAGGTAAATTGGGGCACTGCAAAAGGAGCTGCTTATGTTGCTGAAATTCAAGTTAAAGCTGAAGATAAAATGGGATTATTAGCTGAAGTAATGCTTGTAATTACAGAAGCAGCTCTCCCTTTAGTATCATTAAATGCAAAAGCTAGCAAGGATAATTCAGCTAATATAAATATTCAAGTTAAAATAGATAGTATTGATCAGTTAAAAGATCTTATGAAAAAAATAAGAAAATTAAAAGGTATATTAGATATTTATAGAGTAAATAACTAAAAGGAAGTGATGATATGAGAGCGGTTGTTCAAAAAGTTTTAAAATCATCAGTAAGTGTTGATAATAAAGTAGTTGGTTCTATTAATAAAGGATTTAACGTATTAATTGGAATAGGAATAGAAGATACATTAGAAGATTTAAAATATATAAAAGATAAAATCATAAATCTTAGGGTTTTTGAAGATGAAAATAGTAAAATGAATCTTTCGTTAAAAGATGTGGAAGGAGAATTATTATTAGTATCTCAATTTACCCTTTATGGTGATTGTAGAAAAGGTAGAAGACCTAATTTTATGAATGCATTAGGGGGAGAAAAAGCTAAAAAGCTTTTTGATGAATTTGTGAATATGTGTAAGGAAGAATGTATTAAAGTTGATACAGGTATTTTTGGTGCACATATGGATGTTTCTATTATTAATGATGGACCAGTAACAATATTATTAGATAGTAAAAAAGTATTTTAATTTTATAGGAGGAAAAAATTATGATTATAAAAGCTATACCAGCAGGAATATATGATGCAAACTGTTATTTAATTATAGATGAAAAAACTAAAGAGTGTATTATAATGGATCCAGGTGGAGATGCCCCAATGTTAATAAACCAAATAGATAGTTTAAATGTAAAGCCAAAATGTATTTTATTAACACATGGTCATATTGATCATGTTAGTGGAGTAGTAGAGCTTAAAAATAGATATAATATTCCATTCTATATAAATAAAAAAGATGAAGAAATGATAGAAAAGAAAGCTATGATTTATGGAGATATTCCTAAAGCTGATGGTTACTTAGATAATTTAACTACATTTAATTTAGGAGAAAATAAAATAAAATGCATAGAAACACCAGGGCATACTCCAGGTGGAATTTGTTTCTTAATAGGAGATAATTTATTTACAGGAGATACTTTATTTTTAGAGTCAGTGGGTAGATGTGATTTTCCGGGTGGAAGTCATAATACACTTGTTGATAGTATAAAAAATAGTATTTTACCTTTAGGTGATAATATTACAGTTTATCCTGGACATGGGCCTAAGACAACGATAGCACACGAAAGAAAAAGAAATCCATATTTAATAGGAGATTTTTATGTATATTAAAATCAAACTTAATGATTTAAAATATAGATATGATGTATATCAAATGTTTAATATTTTTCATACTTTTTGTGAAATCAAATTTAATGAGTATACTGAGTATGATTATTTGATCAATATTGACAATAATACTATGTCAATTGAAACAAAAAATATTAAAGAAGTTTATTTAATAAATGAAGATGGAAATTTTAAAGAGCAACTAAAAAAAGGAATGTTTAAGTTTTTATCTAATGAGTTAAAAGATGAATATCCTTGGGGTACTTTAGTAGGAATAAGACCTAGTAAAATAGCCTTATCTCTTTTAGAAGAAGGTTATAGTGAAGAGGAAGTAATTAAATATTTTGAAAAAACATATTTAGCTAAGGAAGAAAAAGCTAGACTGTGCATAGATGTGGCAAAGGTAGAGAGCAAATTCGTAAATAAAGATGAAAAAAGTATTAGTATTTATGTTGGAATGCCATTTTGTCCTACTAGATGTTTATATTGTTCATTTGCAGCCAATCCCATAGCTTCATGTAAAAAAGATGTTAATAATTATTTAGAAGCTTTAAAAAAAGAAATCAATAATATTAAAGATTATATTCATAATAATAAGTTAACTATAGAAACTGTTTATTTTGGTGGTGGAACACCTACATCTATAAATAATGAACAATTTGAAGACTTAATGAAGCATATATATGAAAGCTTTATTTATGAAAAAAATATAAAAGAGTTTACAGTAGAATGTGGAAGACCGGATTCCATTACTGAAGAAAAACTTAAAAGTATGAAAAAGTATAAAGTGTCTAGAATATCAATTAATCCTCAAACTATGAATGATAAAAGCTTAAAAGCAATAGGTAGAGGTCATTTAACTAATGATGTTATAGAAAAATTTAAATTAGCAAGAAGCTTAGATTTTGATAATATTAATATGGATATGATAATTGGATTACCTAATGAGGATTTAGAAGAAGTAAAAACTACGTGTAAATTAATAAAAAAGTTAAATCCAGATAGCTTAACAGTACATGGATTATCAATAAAAAGAGCTTCTAGACTTTATGAAAATTTAGTATTGAAAAAAATTATCAAGATTGCTAATCAACAGCATCTTAATATAATGTATAAAAAAAGTAAAGAATTATCAGAGGATTTAAACATGTATCCATACTATATGTATAGACAAAAAAATATGGTTGGAAATATGGAGAATGTAGGATATGCTAGAAAAGATAAAGAGTGCATTTATAATATTCAAATGATTGAAGATAAACAAACAATAATAGCATTAGGTGCTGATGCTGTATCTAAAGTAGTTTATTTAAATGAGGGAAAAAATAGAATTGAAAGATTTGGTAATGTTAAAGATGTTAAAGAATATGTAAAGCGTATAGATGAAATGATAGAAGGTAAAATTAAATTATTAGATACACTATATAGCAAAAAATAGGAGGATTTAAATTATGGCTATTCAAGCGCAAAAAGGTACTAAAGATATGTTACCTGGAGATGCTTATAAATGGAATTACATAGAGAGAAAATTAAGAGAAATATCAGCAGAGTATGGAATTAGGGAAATAAGAACACCTATGTTTGAAGCTACGGAACTTTTTGAAAGAGGTGTAGGGGAAACAACAGATGTGGTTCAAAAAGAAATGTATACATTTGAAGATAAAGGTGGAAGAAGTATAACTTTAAAACCAGAAGGAACAGCTCCAACTGTTAGAGCTTTTATTGAGAATAGTCTTTATGCAGATGCTCAACCAACTAAAGTATATTATTTTACAGATTGTTTTAGATATGAAAAGATGCAAAAGGGAAGATTAAGACAATTCCATCAATATGGTATTGAAGTTTTTGGTTCACAAGAACCTTCTATTGATGCAGAATTAATTTCTTTAGTAATGAGAGTATTAAATGACTTTGGAATAGAAGGATTAAGCTTAAATATAAATAGTTTAGGATGTCCGACTTGTAGAGCTAAATATAATGAAGCTTTAAAAGAATATTTAAAAGCTAATTATGAAAATCTTTGTGGTACTTGTAAAACAAGATTCGAAAAAAATCCTATGAGAATTATAGATTGTAAAGAAAAATCTTGTAAACAAATAGTTAAAGATGTACCTATAATATTAGATTTTATATGTGATGAGTGTAACGAACATTTTAGTAAATTAAAAAATTATTTAGATATTATGGGAATACAATATAATATAGATCCACAAATTGTTAGAGGATTAGATTATTATAGCAAAACTGTTTTTGAAATAATAAAAGATGGCTTAACACTTTGTGGTGGTGGAAGGTATGACTATCTTGTAAAAGAAATAGGTGGACCGGATACACCAGCTATGGGATTTGCATTAGGTTTAGAGAGACTTCTTTTAACTTTAGAGGAGGAAGGAATACAAATACCTATGACAAATAGATGTGATGTTTATATTGGTGCTATGGGTGATATTGCTAAATTACAATCAATGAAACTAGCATTTGAACTTAGAAAATTAGGTGTAAAAGCAGAAATAGATCATTTAGGAAAGAGTGTTAAAGCTCAAATGAAGTATGCTAATAAAATAGGAGCTCAATATACATTTGTAATTGGAGATTCAGAAATAGAAGCAGATAAGATAAATATAAAAAGAATGAGCGATGGGGAACAATTCCAAGTTTCTTTAAGCAATATACAAGAAATAGCTAATATAGTTAAATAGATAGGAGGAGTTACAAATGGGTGAAGCTTTAAATGGTTTAAAGCGTAACATAATGTGTGGAGAGGTAAGAGAAGAACACATAGGTCAAACTGCAACTGTAATGGGTTGGGTTGGAAGAAATAGAAATCTTGGAGGTCTTCAATTTATGGACCTTAGAGATAGAGAAGGAGTATTACAGGTTGTTTTTAGAGATAACTTAAGCGAAGAAATATTAGAAAAAGCTAAAAAAGTTAGACCAGAATACTGTATAGCCGTAACTGGTGAAATAGTTAAAAGAGAATCTGTAAATCCTAATATGCCAACAGGTATGGTGGAATTAATGGCTGATGAAATAAAAATACTTTCTGAGTCAGAAACACCTCCAATATATATAAAAGAAAATCTAGATGCAGCAGAAAGCATAAGGTTAAAATATAGATACTTAGATTTAAGAAGACCAGATATGCAAAATATTTTTAAAATAAGACATAGAGCCTCTAAAGCAATAAGAGATTATCTTGATAACAATGGTTTCTTAGAGGTTGAAACACCAATGTTAACTAAAGCAACTCCAGAAGGAGCAAGAGATTATTTAGTACCATCAAGAAATTATCCAGGAATGTTTTATGCACTTCCTCAATCACCACAATTATTTAAACAATTATTAATGGTATCAGGATTTGATAAGTACTTCCAAATAGTTAAATGCTTTAGAGATGAAGATTTAAGAGCTAATAGACAACCTGAGTTTACTCAAGTTGATTTAGAAATGGCTTTTGTAGATGAAGAAGATATAATATCTTTAAATGAAGGGTTAGTTGCTCATGTATTTAAGGAAGTATTAGGAGTAGAAATACCACTTCCTATAAAAAGAATGACATTTAGAGAAGCTAGAGATAAGTATGGTTCAGATAAACCAGATTTAAGATTTGGTATGGAAATACATGATCTTAGTGAAGTTGTTAAACATTGTGAATTTAAAGTGTTTAATGATGCTTTAGCTAACAATGGTTCTGTAAGAGCTCTTTGCTTAAAAGGTGGAGCTAATATGGGAAGAAAAGATATAGACAGATTAGGTGAATTTGTTAAAGGATTTAAAGCTAAAGGACTTGCTTGGATTCAATTAAAAGAAGGTGAAATTAAATCACCAATAGCTAAATTCTTAAAAGAAGAGGAAATGAAAGCAATAATAGAAACTATGAATGCTGAAACTGGAGATATGATTCTTATAGTTGCAGATAAAAATTCTGTTGTATTTAAGAGTTTAGGAGAATTAAGATTAGAACTTGCTAGAAAATTTAATTTAATAAAAGATAAGAATGAATTTAATTTTGTGTGGATAACAGAATTTGAATTGCTAGAATATGATGAAGAAGAAGGAAGATATTTTGCAGCTCATCATCCATTTACAATGCCTATGGAAGAAGATTTACAGTATTTAGATAATGATCCAGGTAGAGTTAGAGCAAAGGCTTATGATTTAGTATTAAATGGAGAAGAATTAGGTGGAGGTTCTATAAGAATTCATGATACAAAAATTCAAGAAAAAATGTTTGAAGTATTAGGGTTCACAAAGGAAGAAGCTTGGGAAAAATTTGGTTTCTTATTAGAAGCCTTTAAATTTGGGCCACCACCACACGGCGGATTAGCATTTGGTTTAGATAGAATGATAATGTTCTTAGCTGGAACTGATAATATAAAAGATGTTATAGCATTCCCTAAAAATCAAAATGCATTTTGTTATTTGACAGAAGCACCAAATGTAGCTGATAAAAAACAATTAGAAGAGCTTGGAATTAGTGCTATTAAAGTAGAAGAATAATATATTTTAATAAAGGCAATCTAAATTTAAAGAAATATTGTTATATTTCATAAGTTTAGGTTGCTTTACTTTTTCATAAAAGTTTATTTTATAATGGAATATGTAGTACAATTATAATTGTGTAGTTTTAATAATGTATAAATGAAAAAATAATTAATAAGGTAGTGGTAAAAGGTGCATGATGAAGAAAAGAATGAAGCTCTAAGAAAGGATATTTTAATAAGATTAAGAAGAATTGAAGGACAGGTAAAAGGTATTCAAGGAATGGTTGATAATGATGTTTGTGGCAGACAAGTATTAACTCAAATATCTGCCATAAGAGCTGCTATTAATAAAGTTGGAATTTTAATAATGGAGAATTATGCAAGAAATTGTATGAGAATAGATGATACAAATGAGGGTGCAGAAGGATTGGAGCAGCTTATTAAGACTTTAAATAGTTTTATAAAGTAATAAAAATAGTACTAAAGTATTTTTAAAAATGCTTTAGTACTATTTTTATTTAAACAAGTTTCATATATGTAGATAAAAAATTAAAAAACTTATTTAATTAATAATTTAATCTTTTACTTTTAAAATAATATTTTTTTCTTGCTGAGTTAATAAGTCTAGTTATAGTAGAAACAAATATTACACCTAATGCAAGAGCACCAGCGGCAGAAATGGTTGTTAAAGCTTTATTTAAGGAAGCTATTATATTACCCTGTATAGCTTCATACATTGTATAATACATACCACCACCAGGAACCAAAGGAATTAGTGCACAAATTACTAGGGTAGTAACAGGAGTTTTTAAAAATCTTGCACATATTTCAGAATAAATACTAAAAATTATAGAAGAAATAAACATTGCAGGAATCTCATTTAATCCATAAGATAAAGTTATTTTATAAACTATCCAACCTAAAGTTCCTCCAAAGCTAGCAAAAATTAGATTTTTTCCTTTTATATTAAATAATATACCAAATCCTAATGTAGCAATAAAAGATGATAAAATTTCATTTAAAAGCACTGTTAAATACCTCCCATATAACTTATCCATAAGCTTAATACAATACCTGTACCTACAGCTATTGCTACAGCTGTTAAAAATGCTTCAGCGGCTCTTGTAAGGCCAGAAACTAAATCACCAGCTATAGTATCTCTTATGGCATTAGTTATCGCTAGTCCTGGAACTAAAAGCATTATACTACCAATAATAATAGTATCTATATTAGTACCTATATTAAAATGATAGAAAATTAAAGCTAAAAAAGAAGCAATAGCTCCACCTATACTATTAATAAAAAAGCTATTAATATTAAGAGCATCAGCTTTTAATGTAAATATTTTTATAGCTATTCCAACAAAGAATGATACTATACAATCAGTAAAGTTTGCTCCAAACATAGCAGCAAAACCAGCAGCACATAAGGCTGAAAATAAAATAGTAATGCGATTATTATAACGAGTAGTGCGATTTATTTCTACTAAACTTTCATAAACTTCATCTACAGTAAGATTATTTACCATTAAACTTCTAGAAAGATCATTTACTAAATGAATTTTTTGCAAATCTACTGTTCGAGATTTAACCCTTTTTATTAATGTTGAAGTGTAATGATTTTCATCACTAATTGAAACCATAATTCCTGTAGGAGTTACGAAACTGTCGGCATAATGAACTCCATAGGCATGACAAATTCTACATATGGTTTCTTCAACTCTATAAGTTTCACCACCATTTTCTAATATTATTTGTCCAGCAAAAGTAGCTACATGTAATATTTTATCTATACTCATTTTAAACACTCCATTTGTGAATAAATTCAATAATATATGTTGCTAAAACAATAAATGTATTATAACATAGTGGAAAAAAATATTATATAGAATAAGAAATTAAAATGAAATAATTTTATTGATAAATAAAATCAATAAGCATATAATTTAGAATAAGAATTTTATATAGTTGAGGTGAAAGTATGAATTTTGATAATTTAAAAAATGAAGATAAAGAAATTTATTGTTTAATAGAAAATGAGTTAGAAAGGCAAAAAAATAGTATAGAATTAATAGCCTCAGAAAATTTTACAAGTGAAGCTGTTATGGAGGCTATGGGCTCTTATTTAACTAATAAATATGCAGAAGGATATCCTTCAAAAAGATATTACGGTGGATGCCATATAGTTGATAATATTGAAGAGTTAGCTAGAGAAAGAGCAAAAAATTTGTTTAAAGCAGAGCATGCTAATGTTCAAGCACATTCAGGTTCACAAGCTAATATGGCAGTTTATTTTACAGTATTAAATCCAGGAGATACAGTTTTAGGAATGGACTTAAGCCATGGCGGGCATTTAACTCATGGTTCATTGGTGAATTTTTCTGGAAAATTATTTAATTTTGTTTCTTATGGAGTAGATAATGTAAGCGAAGAAATTAATTATGAGAATATAAGAGATTTAGCATTAAAACATAAACCTAAAATGATAATAGCAGGAGCTAGTGCATATTCAAGAGTCATTAATTTTAAAAAATTTAAGGAGATTGCTGATGAAATAGGAGCTTATTTAATGGTTGATATGGCACATATAGCAGGATTAGTAGCGGCAGAAATACATCCGTCTCCAATACCGTATGCTGATTTTGTAACATCAACTACTCATAAAACTTTAAGAGGACCTAGAGGAGGACTAATACTTTGTAAAGAAAAATATGCTAAAGATTTAGATAAAAATATTTTTCCAGGAATGCAAGGTGGTCCATTAATGCATGTAATAGCTGCTAAAGCAGTATGCTTTAAAGAAGCTTCAAGTAACGAATATAAAGAATATATGAAACAAGTAGTTAAAAATGCTAAAGTATTAGGACAAGAGTTAGAGAGATATGGGTTTAAGTTAGTATCTAATGGAACAGATAATCATTTATTATTAGTTGATTTAACAAATAAAAATATAACTGGAAAAGAAGCTGAAAATATTTTAGATAGCGTAGGGGTAACTTTAAATAAAAACACTATTCCAAATGAAAAAAGAAGCCCATTTATTACAAGTGGTATAAGAATAGGTACCCCAGCAGTTACAACTAGAGGATTTAAAGAAGATGATATGAAAGAAATTGCAAGTATAATAAATGATACAATAAATTTAAAACAAGGAGATTTATCACAGGTAAAAGAAAGAGTTACACAACTTTGTGATAAACATCCACTATATTAAATAAAAATAGTATTAATTTAAAAATGAGAAAATAAATGCATGATTAATTAAATTTGTTAAATCATGCATTTTATTTCTATGAAATTTAAGTATAGGAGGAAAAAATAATATGGATTTTATAGATTTTCATTGTGATACAGCATCTTTATTATTAGAGTTAAAGGATAAAACATTAAAAAAAAATGATTTAAAGGTAGATATAGAAAAATTAAAGGAAGGTAATGCATTAGCACAATTTTTTGCATTATTTATAGAAACAGAAAAAGATAAAAGTAAATATGATAAATGTGATAAAATGCTTAATAATTTTAAAAAAGAATTAATGTTGAATAGTTCTGATATAGTATTGTGTAGAAATTATGAGGACTATTTAAAAGCAAAAAATAATAATAAAATAGGAGCATTTATCACAATAGAAGAGGGTGAAGCTATTGAAGGTGATATAAATAAATTAAGAAAATTTAAATCAGAGGGAATTTCTTTAATGACTTTAACTTGGAATTTTGAAAATAAAATAGCTTATCCTAATTATGAATATAAATTTAAAGATGCGGGGCTAAAAGAATTTGGAATAGAAGTTGTTGAGGAAATGAATAATTTAGGTATGATTATTGATACATCTCATTTATCTGATGGTGGTTTTTGGGATGTAATAAAATATTCTAAATATCCTATTGTAGCGTCACATTCAAACTCTAGATATGTATGTAATCATAGTAGAAATTTAACAGATGCTATGGTAAAAGCTTTAAGTAATAATGGGGGGGTTACAGGAATAAATTTTTGTAGTGATTTTTTAGGTGAATCAGAAGTAAGTAAGATTTCAGATATGGTTAAACATATTAAACATATTAAACATATTGGAGGAGTTGATTGTATCGCTTTAGGATCTGATTTTGATGGCATAGATAATGAAGTTGAAATTAAAGATGCTAGTAAAATGGAATTTTTAGCAAATGCTTTACAGAAGCAAAGATTTACCTTAGATGAGATAGAGAAAATATTTTATAAAAATATTGAAAGAGTTATAAGAGAAGTTTTAAAATAGAAAGGATTTAAATTATGAATAGTAAACTTGCAGGTCAAATAGCATATGTAACAGGAGCTTCAAATGGTATAGGAAAAGGAATTGCTTTAGAGTTATTTAAGGCAGGAGCTACTGTTATAGTAGGTTTCAATAAAGATGAAGATAGTGCTTTAAAGCTTGTAAAATATATAAAAGCAGAAGGGGGAAATGCTTTAGCTTTAGGTGGAAACCTTAGTAATGATAAAGATATAATTAAAATAGTTGAAAGTATAATGAAGAGTTTTGGCAAGTTAGATATTCTTGTGAATAATGCAGGTATATCTAATATCGGCTTATTTATGGATTTAAATTTTAATGATATAGAAGAAATTATTAATACTAACTTAATAGGACCTATGAAATTAACTAATAAATTAATACCATTACTTTTGAAAGGAAAAAACCAAAGTATAGTAAATATTTCTTCTATTTGGGGTAATGTAGGAGCATCTTGTGAAGTTACTTATTCTACAACAAAGGGAGGAATAAATCTTTTTACAAAATCATTAGCTAAAGAAGTAGCTCCATGGGGAATTAGAGTAAATTGTGTTGCTCCAGGAGTTATTAATACTTCAATGAATGAATGGATGGAACAAGAAGAAAAAAATGCTTTAAATAATGAAATTCCTATGAGTAGATTTGGAGAAATTTATGAAATTGGAAAAACAGTATTATTTTTATGTTCTAAAGATTCATCCTATATAACAGGACAAATTATAACTGTAGATGGAGGAATGTTATAGAAAGAATAAGATAACTTATAATCATATCATTACAAGTTGCTTAATGCTGTTTACATAATTAGTACATAATTATTATTTGTGATAAAATATAGTAAAAATTCAAGTTATATTTAAATTTTACTATATTTTAGGGAAGTGAAGATGATGGATAAAGTACAAAAGTGGAAATTAGAGTGTGATGGCAAAAAAATGGTGGAGATTTTAGATAATAAAAAATATAATGCTATTTATGTAAATAACATTAATGAAGCAAAAGAAAAAGTTTTAGAGCTTATTCCTAAGGGTTCAAGTATAGCATTAGGTGGCTCAGTAACATTAAATGAAATGGATTTAATAAATACATTTAGAAATGGTGATTATAAATTTTATGATAGATATCAGCAGTTACCTTTTGTGGAAATTGTAGAAATTATGAGACAATCTATGATTGCAGATTTTTTAGTGACGAGCACTAATGCTATAACAGAGAATGGAGAATTAGTTAATATGGATTGCTCTGGAAATAGAGCAGCAGGAATGATATTTGGACCTAAAAAAGTTATAATTGTTGTTGGTGCAAATAAGTTAGTTAAAGATATTGATGAAGCTATGAGAAGGATTGAAAAAGTAGCAATAATGAATGCTAAGAGAATTAATCATAAAACTCCTTGTGTAGAAACAGGACAATGTGATGATTGTTTTGTGAAAGGAAGATTATGTAATTATGTATCCATAGTGAAAAATGGAGCTAAATTTCCAGGAAGATTTACTGTAATAGTAATTGGTGATGAAGTAGGTTATTAAAAATAGTATTTAATATAAAATATGAAAAAAGTCATGATATAAAGATATTAATTAAATCATGACTTTTTTTTATTAAGTAAATACTTTTAAGAAGAGGATATGTTTGTTGCTTTTAAAGTAAAATAAAATTTAACACCTTTGTTTGTATTCAAAGCTCCAAAGGAACTGTCATGTAATTGCAAAATATTTTTTACTATGGATAAACCTAAACCAGTACTTTTAGAGTTTCTATTTCTAGATTTATCGCCTCTATAAAATTGATTCCATATTTTTGACAATTCACTTTCACTAAAAGTTACTCCTGTATTTTCAATAGAACAATATATTAAGTCATTATGTCTATGAAGTGCTATTATTATTTTTTCATTTTTAGGAGTATATTTTATAGCATTAGTTAAGAAGTTAGTTAAAACTTGCTCTATTTTAAATTCATCTCCAACAACTATAAAATCATCTTTTTCAGGAATTTCTTTAATTATTTCTAAATCTTTATGTCTTATATCTACTAAATTTTTCATTGTTACATCTGAAATTAATTCATAAAGAGAAAAATTATTTAAAGTTAATTCCATTTTTCCAGATTCTAATTTGGATAATTCTAACATATCTAAAACTAATTTATTCATTTTATCTGCTTCATCAATTATTATATCTAAGTAAATGTCTTTAGAATTTTCATCAGCTATTCCATCTTTTAAACCTTCAGCATATCCAGAAATTATTCCAATTGGTGTTTTTAATTCATGAGAAACTCCAGCAATAAAATCTTTACGAAGCTTTTCTAAACGACGTTCATTCTCTATATCTTCTTTTAATTTAGAGTTTTTAATTTTTAAATTATCCAAAGCATTAGATAGATTTAATGATAAAAAATTTAAAGTAGTTGCTAAATCACCTATTTCATCTTCTCTAGATACCTCATGCATAGCACATTTTTCACTAAAATCCATAGCACTCATTTTTTTTGCTGTTTTAGTTATTTTTATTAAAGGTTTAGAAATTAAATTAGAGTATATATAAGAAAGAATTAATCCTAAAATAATAACCACTATTAATATATATTTATAAAATTCTTTAATTACATAAACAGCATCTTCTATAGGTTTGAATGAAGTAATAGCTATAAGTACAGAATCTTTTTCTGACGATAATGAAAAGGGAACCATACATACAATATATTTTGAGTCAAATTCACTGCTATTATATAATTTTATTTGTGCTTGATTAGAGTTTAAAAGCGAATTTGTAAAGTCAGAATCGTAATATAATTCACGAAAAATTTGATTAAGCCTTATTATTATTTCTGAATCTGCACTATTTGGATCAGCTAAATATTGTACTTTTCCAGCAGTAGAATATATAGCTATCTTAGCATTGTGATCCATTTCAAATGAACTAAGAGCTTTATAAAGTGTTTTACTATTAGTTATATCGAAAGAATATAAAGTTCTAAATTTCATAACACTATTTTTTAAATTTTTACTTTTAGTATCTAAATAAAATTTTTGAAAAAAGAATATTTGAAAGCACATTATAAAATTTACTAAAAATAACATTATTCCAAAAGTAATTATAAAAATTCTTTTTGAGATGCTTCTTTTCATTTTTTATTTCACCTCAAATTTATAGCCACTACCTCTTACAGTAGCAATATAATCAGATTTATTTAATAATTTTTCTCTTAATCTTTTAATATTAGTATCTACCGTTCTTATATCACCAAAATAATCATATCCCCAGACATTATCTAAAATTTTATCTCTAGATAATGCTATACCTTCATTAGTAGATAAATATAAAAGTAAATCATATTCTTTAGGAGATAAATAAATTTCTTCATTTTCAATTAAAACTTGATGAGAAACTTTATTTATTTTTAATCCACTGTAGTCAACTATGTTTTCATCTTTAGGTAAATTTATTCGTTTTAATAAAGCTTTAACTTTAGCTACTACAACTTTAGTACTAAATGGTTTTGTTATGTAGTCATCAGCACCAATATCATATCCAAACAATTTATCTTCTTCTTCACTTTTAGCTGTTAATAATATAATAGGAATTGTAGAAACTTTTCTTATTTCCTTACATACATTAAAACCATCTAATTTAGGCATCATAACATCTAAAATTATTAAATCAACTTTATTACTTGCAAAAACTTTTAAAGCTTCTTCACCATCTGAAGCTTCTAAAATATTAAAGTTTTCTTTTTTTAAATAATCTCTAAGAAGAAGACGAAGTCTTATTTCATCTTCAACTATTAGGATATTAGTATTTGACATATTTGTATCACCTCAAAAATCCATATTGCTTTAAGCTTACATGTTATTATACAATTTATTATACAATGAAAAATTAAAAATAAATAGATTAGGAGAGTTTTAATGAGCAAATGGACTTTTGATGAAAAAACAAAGGTATTAGATAATGGGTTGAAAATAATAACAATAAGTAGAGATACTATGTTAGCATCTATAAATATAGGTGTGAAAATAGGAGCATTATATGAAAATAATAAACAAAAAGGTATATGTCATTTTATAGAGCACATGATGTTTAAAGGAACTAAAAGTAAATCTAATGAAGAATTAAATAGTAAATTAGAGGCTTTAGGAGGAGAATATAATGCATATACAGACTATACTTCAACTGTGTATAGTATAAATTGTTTAGAAGAAGAAATTGAAAATGCTACAAACTTATTATCAGATATGTTATTAAATTCTACAATAGAAGAAAAAGAATTAGATAAAGAAAGAGGGGTAATCTTAGCTGAAATTAGAACAAGAAAAGATGATGTGGAAGATGTTAGCTTTGATAGAACTAATGAAATTGCATTTAAAAAATCACCGTTAAGGTGTGATGTATTAGGAACTACTAAAACAGTATCAAGTTTTAATAGTAATGATTTAAAAGATTTTTATAAAAAATATTATACTCCGGATAATACTACTATAGTAATGGTAAGTTCTTTATCTCATAAAGAAATGCAGAAAATGATAATTAAGAATTTTTGTAATTGGATAGGTTCTGTTGAAGAAAAAATAGATGTATTAAAAGAAAAAAATATAGCTATAGAAAAAACAACATATAAAAATAATATTGAGCAAAGTACAATAACATATCTGTTTTCTTTTATGGATGTTAAAAAAGAACATGAAATGCCACTTAGAATATTGAATCATAAACTAGGGGAAAGTGCTAATTCTATTTTATTTAGAGAATTAAGAGAAAATAGAGGATTAGCTTATGATGTTTATAGTAATATGGATTTGTCAAAAAATATGAATATAATGAATATTTTTACAGCTGTCGGTGAAGAATCTATAGAAGAAAGTAAAGAAGTGATAAATAAATGTATTGAAGATATTAAAGATAGTAAGATAATTTTTGATGAAAAAATGTTATCTATAATGAAGAAAATTCATAAAACTGGAGTTATATCAACTCTTGAAGATTCTAGTGAATTATGTAATTATGCATTAATTCAGAGTTTAGAGGGGGAGAGTTTAGATGAGTTGGTAACTAGCATGGAACTTTTAGAGAAAATAAAACCTGAAGATTTATATGAAGTTGCTAATAAATATTTAAATAATCCTACAATTCATATATTAAAATCTAAGAGGTGATTTATGAGTAAAATTACAAATATTGAAATGCAAAAAAGGAATAAAAATAGAGTAAATGTTTATATAGATGAAGATTTTGCTTTTGCTTGTGACTTAGAAATAGTTTATAAACAAGGACTAAAAAAAGATTTACCAATAGATTTATTGAAAATAAAAGAAATAGTTTATAGAGATGAAATAATAAAATGTAAAAATTCAGCTTTGAAAACTTTAGAAAAAAGCTATAAAACAGAAAAAGAAATGAAAGAGAAACTTTTATTAAAAGGATATTCAGAAGAGATAATTTTACAGGCTTTTATTAGTTTAAAGGAATATAATTTAATAAATGATAAAAAGTTTGTAGAAATGTATATAAAAGATAAGGGCAAAATTCAGGGAAGAAATAAAATAAAATACAATCTTATAAAAAAAGGAATAAATGAAGAACTTATAAATGAAAATTTAAACAAATTAGATGAAGTTAATGAAAAAGAAATTGCCCTTAATTTAGCCAAAAAAAAATATGATATTTTAGTTAAAAGAGAATCAGATAAGTTTAAACTTTCACAAAAATTAAACAGATTTCTTATAGGAAAAGGTTACAGTTATGATTGTACAAAAGAAATTATAAAAACACTAACAAATCATAATAGTTTTATGGAGTAGATAAATATGAATATAGTAGATTTTTTATTGATTTTAGTATTTATAAGTTCTTTAATTTTTGCTCTGTTAAAGAAGTTTAATATAAAAAGAGCCCATAGTGAAATAAAAGAAATAGGGAAATATTTAAGCTTATTTATAGCTATTCTATTAACTTTTTATATATTTAATAGTTTTCCTATATTAGATAAGTGTATGTCTATTTTAGTTGTTGAATTTGGAGATATTATAGAAAAAACTAATTCATTACCACATATAGTTTTAATAATAACTTTTAGTTTAATAACAGCTTGTTTTTATTTTATAACAAAACAGTTGTTAAAAATTATAGATTATTTAACTATAAAGCCCTTTATGATTAAATTAAATAAGAATAGTAGAAAAAT
>NZ_WHJC01000030.1 GCF_009295725.1 Clostridium tarantellae | reverse complement strand
TTATAATATTTTAAAGTTTATATAAACAATTTTATTATTTATTAAAAAGTCTAATTATATTAATACCTTTAGATAATTGTAATTTTATAATTTTAATTTTTTCATCAATTATAGCCATAGAATTTGTTTTTTCAAAATCATAACGAATTCCTGTACTTACTCCATTTACTTCTATTTCAAGTTTTTTATTATAATCATTAGCTAAATAGTGTATAGCAAAATCATATATTCCTGTATTATCTATATCTACCCTTAATACAACTTCACCTTTGCCTACGCCACCTATATTTTCTATAATTCCTCTATTTATAATAGCTGAACCAAAGGTAGCTATATTAGCGTAAACTTTTCTCATAAATCTTTTTATCTTAAATTTTCCTAAATAAGGAGCTTTATTAACTCCATCTCCGTAAAATTTAATAATATTAGCACCTCTATTTAAAATAACATCTACATCAAAGATTTCCTTATCCTCTTTTTTCCACCCTTTTGTTTTGGCCACTTTATATTGTTTATATGACTTATTATTATTTATATCCATTTTAAAAATTCTTTCAAAATCACCACTTAAATAATCAATTGATAAAGTATATATTGCAGTTTCTTCTATACTAACTACTACACTAGCAGCACCATCATTAGGTCCCCCTAAATTCATTGCAAAATTAGTGCTTGTGTCTATATATTGACCACTATTTAATTCATCTAAACTTAAAGTAGTAGTACTCATATCTATCATTGCACCATTACTTAATTCACCTAAAGCTATATCATAAGTTGATAAAACAGAATTAGTTTCTGTGTTCATAAGTTTTGAACTATATATTTTTATAGTTCCTAAACTTGGTCCATAATCTTTTCCATTTCCATGAAATCTTATTTTATTTTCTCCTGATTTTAAATTTAATGATGTATTAAAAGTTTTAATATCATCTAAAGTCCATCCATTAGTTTTTTCACACTTATCAACACTAACATTAATACCATTAACATCAATTGCTAAAATTCTATTATCATCTGCTCCTATATAATCAATAGATACTCCATAAGTTCCCGCATTATCAACTGTTACTATTATTGTTGAAGATCCATCAGACGGGCCTCCTATCCATCCTGCCAAATTAGTTCCCTCATCTAATTTTGCTCCACCTTCTAAAATACCTTGTGCAGCATTAAAAGTTAGTACTTTATTTGAATTATCAATAATTGTTCCTCCTAATTGGAAAGTAGTTTCTGTTATATTAACAATAATTTCTCCAAAGCTTGGTGCATAATCAACTCCATTTCCATGAAGCTTAACTTTATTTTCTCCTGCCTTTAATTGTAATGTTAATTTAAAATTAGCAGCATCATTTATACTCCACCCATTAGTTTTTTCTGGTCTATAAATAGTATCTGTACTTACACCATTTACATCCACTCTAAAAACTCTATTTTCACCAGAAACATATTGTACTAAAAATTCATACGCACCAGCTCTATCAACCTTTACTGTTATGGTAGTAGCCCCATCATCAGGTCCTCCTATCCACCCTGCAACCTTACCATCAAGCTCTAATTTAGCACCATTAGCTAATTCTCCTTTAGCAGCTTGAAACTTTCCTACAACCATTGGATAACTTGCAGATGGTAACGTAGTTGTATTCACAGAATCTTTCACCATATTAACAGTAATTTCTCCAAAACTTGGTGAATAATCAGTTCCATTTCCATGAAATTTAACTTTATTTTCTCCTACATCTAATTTTAATCTTAACTTAAATATTTTAGAATCTTTTATAGTCCATGTTGCAGTATTTTCTGGAGTATATATAATGCCTGTATTTAAATTATTAACATCTACTTTAAATACTCTATTATCTGTTACAATATATTGTACTAAAAATTCATAAATCCCCGATTTTTCAACTTTTACTGTTATAGTAGTAGCTCCATCATCAGGTCCTCCTATCCAGCCTACAATCTTTCCTTCAAGCTCTGGTTTAGCCCCATTAGACAATACTCCTTCAACCGCTTGAAATTTCCCTATAAATATTGGATAATTTGTAGGTGCTGGTGTTTCTTGTGAATTACTTGTATCATTTGTATCAGTTGTGTCAGTTGTATCAAAAGTATCTTTTAATATATTTACTGTAATCTCTCCTAATTTTGGAGCAAAATCAGATCCATTTCCATGAAATTTAACTTCATTTTCTCCAGCCTTTAATTGTAATCTTAAATCAAATATTTTAGCATCTTCCGCTTCCCATCCACCTGTTTTTTCAGGAGTATAAATCTTATTTGTACTTTCACCATTAACTGCTATTTTAAACGCTCTAGTCTCTGCTGAAATATATTGTACTAAAAATTCATAACTACCTTCTTTGTCAACTTTAACAATTATTGTAGTGGAGCCATCCGATTCTCCCCCTATTCTTCCTACAAATTTATTATCAAGCTCCAACCTTACTCCATTATCTAATATTCCAGTAGTTGATTGATATTTTCCTATAGTTCTTGGAAAAGTAGTTGAAAGAAAAGTATCTTTTACTATATTTACTGTAATCTCTCCTAATTTTGGAGCAAAATCAGTTCCATTTCCATGAAACTTAACTTCATTCTCACCAGGATCTAATTTTAACATTATAGTAAATATTTTAGCATCTTTCGCTTCCCATCCATCTGTTTTTTCAGGAGTATAAATAATATTTGTACTTTCACCATTAACTTTTATTTTAAATTCTCTAGTCTCTGCTGAAATATATTGTACTAAAAATTCATAATCTCCCTCTTTATCAACCTTTACTGTTATTGTAGTTGACCCATCAGAAGATCCTCCTATTCTTCCTACAAATTTATTATCAAGTTCTAATCTTACTCCATTATCTAATATTCCAGTAGTTGATTGATATTTGCCTACAAGTCTTGGAAAAGTAGTTGAAAGAAAAGTATCTTTTACTATATTTACTGTAATTTCTCCTAATGTTGGACCATAATCAGTTCCATTTCCATGAAACTTAACATCATTTTCTCCCTTTTTTAAACTTAACATTAAAGTAAATATTTTAGCATCTTTTACTTCCCATCCATCTGTTTTTTCAGGAGTATAAATAATATTTGTACTTTCACCATTAACTTTTATTTTAAATTCTCTAGTCTCTGCTGAAATATATTGTACTAAAAATTCATAATCTCCTTCCTTATCAACCTTTACTGTTATTGTAGTTGACCCATCAGAAGGTCCTCCTATTCTTCCTACAAATTTATTATCAAGCTCTAATCTTACTCCATTATCTAATATTCCAGTAGTTGATTGATATTTACCTACAAGTATTGGATAAGTTGGTTGTTCAGGTAAAGTTGATGGCTGTGGTGAAGGGGTTGATGGAGATGTTGGAGGAACTGTACCTGTTGATGGTGCTGTAGTTGAAGGAATTCCAGGAATATTTATTGGAAGATTTGGTATATTGCCTCCTCCTGAAGAGCTTCCCACAATAGTTTTTATAATTATTTCTCCAAGGTCTGGTGCTAAGTCTACCGTATTTCCATGAAATTTAACTTTATTCTCTCCTACACTTAATTTTACTTTTGTAATAAATACTTGAGCATCTTTAGCAGTATCTCCATTTGTTTTTTCTACTCTATAAATAGCACCTGTAGTTACATTATTAACGTCTATTTTAAATACTCGACTTTCAGTAGCTATATATTGTATTGAAAATTCATAATCATCTTCTTTATCAACCCTTACGGTTATTGTAGTTGACCCATCATCTTTTCCACCTAGATTAGTGGCAAAATAGGTTCCAATATTCAGTCTTGCACCATTTTCAAATTTTCCTCTACCAGCTTGATATTTTCCCACAATAGTAGCCTCAGAATCTGTTGAAGTCTCTGAATTATCTGTTGGTGAAGTAGAGTTATTAGGAAGTCCAGGCATATTTGGCAAATTAGGTATATTTATTCCTTCAAATGCCTTAGGATGAAATTTATATTCATTTATATCCATATAATAACACCTCTTAAATTACTTTATATTACTAATAATATTCAACATTTGACTATATTGATATTAATTTTACATTAACTATTAAAATATACTTTATAAAATTATAAAAAAATAAATTTAAAATTAAAATTCCATCTCTTTTTGTAGAAAAATGACTGCTACTTAAAAGATTTTAATCACATAAAAAAAATTATAGGATAAATAAATTAAAAAACTTATTTATCCTATAATTTAAATTTTATTTACTTTTCATAATAAGCCATTAGCTCATTTACCAAACTCTTTTTTACCTTTTTGTACTTTATAGAAATATTTTTATTATTTTTCATTATTGGATATAAAGCTAAAATACTTATTAAATATGTAATATATCTAAATATTTCATTTTCAATTCTTACCAAATTCATAGAAACCACTATGCAAATACTATAAGATATAGTAGCATATATTATCTCTTTTTTAAAAACCTTATTTCTATTATTATTTTCTGAGTAAATTAAAATAGATTTTTTATAAATACTATTTATAAATTTAACAAAAGAAATTGATGATATAACAGTAGCTATAATATCTACTTGCCAATTCATTTCCTTAGTGCTAAATAAAATTAAAGAAAGTCCAAATATAATAAAACTTAAAAATGATGTGTTTCCTATATAACTTGCTTTTTTTATATTTTCTATATTTCTTTTTTCAATTTCAGTTACAGTATCTTCTTCAAATATATTAATAGAATTACATTCTAAATATTTTACTTTTTTATAAATTTTAAAATTTATAATTAAACTAAAGAACATTAATACTATTTGTACAACTACTTTTAATTTATAAATATCACTTAAAAAAATAGTTTTAGTATATGATAGTAAAACTATATAAGATATTATTTTAAAACAAACATCTATTATTAATTCTCTTTTTAAATTTTTATAATATAAGTTCTCATTATTAAGCAAAGGATATGTTGTAACAAATAACAATAGCAATGGACTTAATAACCATATTGATAAAACTATACCTAACTTTAAAACATAAATATTATTATTAATATTTAAATTTTGATACATAGAAAAATAAGTAATTAACACTAAGTTATTTATGTAATTGATAACGTTTAACAAACATGTTGTTCTTATTTCTTTTTTCAAAGCTAGTACCTCCTCTAACTAATGAAGTCATTTCTTATAAAATTCATTTTTAAGATATTTTTTCCATACAACTACATTAAGATAACCTTTACACAATCCATACAATTTTTAATCCTTAAATTTATAAGGCATAATAAAAGAATACTATACTCTTTAATTATGCCTAAAAATTTTATTATATGTCAAGAACTTATAATTACTTATATATTTGACAATTCTAAATTATAGCTTCTGCTTCAGTTTTTATTTCATTAAATGATAAGGCCATATCTCTAATAATTAAATTAGAAATAATTCCACTAAAGTTAGTGTCTCCAATCATTATAGGAGAATTTATAATATCTTCTGAAGTTTTATTTTTATCAAAATTTGAACTATCTAATTTTCCATTTATATAAATCTTAATCATTCCATTTTTTTCTCTTAAAGCAGTTATATTTATAACAGTATTATTATTAATAATAGCTTTAGATACCACCAATATTCCTTTGCAAACAAATTCCATCCTCCCAGAAGAATTTATTCTTAAACTATATTCATTTCCTTGATATAAAACAGTTGTATTTTTATCTGTGGTTTTAATTTTCATAGAAATTGAAAAATCCGCACTTCCTTTTAAAGAATTAATGGTATTAAGTTCATAAGTTTTATTATTAAATACTATTGCATTTCTATTTTCTATAATAGTTGAAGTTATTCCTATAGGATTTTTTAAAGAACTAGGTTCTGATATTTTAGCAATTATATAGTTATTATAAAATTTTAATTTTTCTACTGTTGTTAATGTATTCCTATTTAAATCTATTACTCCATTAATATTTAAATAATATTCTACACTATCTATAAGAGCATTTTGAAGTGTTAATTTTACAGTTCTACGATTCCATAAAATTGTAGCATCAGTAATACTATTTCCTTCAATTGAATAATTATTTTTATTTGCTAATATTCTTTCACTAAATTCAACTAATAAAATATTTGATGCTACTACTTTTATATTTTTTACTACTGCTTGTGCATTATTCTCAACTCCAAATTGCCAAATTATCACTTCATAAGGCTGTAAAGTTATATTTATACTTTCACCATAATTATAAACTTTACTATCATTTATTACACCATAAGGGTATATAGTTTTTTTTCTCAAATTATAAGCACCTTCTCCTACCCCTATTAATCTATCTAATACAAATGTGAAAGATTTAGTAACATTTGATGGATTTCTTAAAGATATTATTCCTTCAGTGTCATTCCATGATGAATATCCATAAACATTGCCTGTTAATGGAGTTTCACCTATTAATTTTGCATTTCTTAATATATGAAAATTTTTCTTTCCCCAATTTAAAACTTCAGCATTAACCATCCATTTATCATCATCAAATAAATTATAACTATAATATAACTCCCAAAAACCTGTGCCTCTAGTCATAAGCATATATAAATATTTTTCAAACTGATCTGTAGTCATAGATACTAAACTATTATTATATCTATTCTCATTACCATATATAGGATCATGATTATATATGTTAGCTAATGGAAACTGAAATTCTCTCTCTTTAACAAAATTAAAATATCTACCATCTCTATAAGTTATCATAGCATCCATCATAGAATTATCAATTTTAGGACCTGTAAACCCAACATCATTACTATTTTGAAGCCATACAGCATTTACCCATTGTAAAAACCAAGGACTAGGAACTGCATAGGAAGTCATATTAATATATAAATTTTTTCCTTGTATTTCCCTACCTTTCCTCATATCTATAAACACATCTATCCATTTTTCCCAATGTTCAGTAGTAAAAAACATAGAATAATTTCCACCAGTAATATGACCATGATTTTTACTAGGACAAGGATTTAGATTAAACCCATCTAACTTCCAATAACTTATTTGAAATTTATTTTGATAGTCTAAAAATAATTGTGTCATTTTATCTAAATAAACTGGATGTCCAGTACAAACGTCATCTGAAGCTGGATTATATCCTCCTGTGCCAGCCTTCTCCATTTGTCTTCCAAATTTAGAGTTATAATTATATCCTCCTCTTGGTCCATGCCATAAACCAAATGTAGATGAAAATTTCTCTGCTAATTCCATGGAATCATATAATTCTCTAGGAAATTTATTGTTAAATCTCCAAAAATCTGCATCATAGTTATTCCAACCATCATCTACTACATAACAATCTATAGGCTCAACTCCAAATTGTGATAATCCCTTTTCAATTTCATAAAATGAACCTACTATATTGTTAGCTGTAATATTCATCATAAAATCATACCAAGAATTATATTGAAGTCTAAAGTCTGTTTTTGTAGCTATAGTGTCTATATACTTAAATAAATCTGATTTTATTACTGAATTATCCTTACTTCTTGCAGCACCAACAACAGTCTGCCAAGTTCTATATATATTATCTGAAGTCTTCCTTAAATCTTTAAATTTTTTTCCTGAAAAATATCTAATAAAAGCAATATTATTTAATATTCTATTATCTGTTTGAGGAAATTCACATCCATAAAACATCCCTTCAATATAAATAGGTTGTCCTAAAGCTATATGATAACTAGAGATGTATGCTGGTTCCATATTAGGGCGAGACCATACATCTGTATTAGAATCTACTACTATAGATTCTAAATCAATATAGTCTATATTTGTATTCTCTCCTTCAACTTTAATTTCCAAATATTTTTTTATGAAAAAGTCACCATTTTTCATAACTACATTCATAACTATATGATAAATATCATTTAATAAATTAAAAGGATTAAAATAAAATTTAATTATTTTACCATTATTATCTTTAGTATTTGAAATAATTACATCATTTAAAAGTAAATCTGAACAATTAATATTGTTTTTTAAGTCACTACTATTAGTTTCAATAATATCAAGTTCTGCACAACTTGCAAAAGCTTGACCATTAACAGAATTTAGTCCAACTAATTTTATATATCTTCCACTAACACCAAAAACAAAATTTACAGTTATAGGATTAGCTCCATTATATTTAAAAATTCCTTTTGCTACTGCATTCCCAAAATTATTTTTATCATTACTTACGTAAAATTCATAATCCTTTATATTACCATTGTCCCCTATTTGCCTCGGTGTATAAGAAAATCCTTTTATTTGTTTTATATCACCTAAATCTACTACTATATAATGAGGATATCCATCTATAGTAGGATTATACCTACTATGCCATATACTTCCTAAATCTCCATCTACGGCATTAATAGCCCTTCCATTTTCTGAAACTTGCTCCTCACTATCTACAGCAACTATATTCCATGAATCTTTTTTTCTATACAATTTTATATTAAATTCTTCCGATCCATTAGCAGGAGTACAAACAGTATTAGCTCTTAGATTTTTTATCTGAAAAGTTTTTAATTTATTATTTTCTATAGAAAAAATTCTAGATATAAACTTATTTCCAATGGTTACAGTATTATCGTTTTTTGATGCCACAACCATTTCATCTAAAGTTGATTTTGTAGTAAAACCTTCTACCATTGGATATAATTTTTTTTTACATAAGCCAAAGATTAGGTTATTTTCCTTCATAAAAAATTCCTCCTAATTACTATAGGTAAAATACCTTTCAAATAGTAATATATTCTTTATAAATATATTTATGATTAACTTCTAATCTTCTTATAAATTAAAGATATAAAAAATACTGCTAATAAAAATGAGCTTATTAATGAAACTATTAATACCCCATAACTTTTTAAAGAAATAATATTTAAAATAAGGAATATTCTATAGCTATATATAGCTAATGTTAAACTAATTATACTACTCCAATAAGCAAATTTCTTTTTTGTTGAATATCTATTTAATATTCTGTAATTCTTCTTTCTATACTTATATAAACATAAAATAATACATATACCTCCTATTAATGTACTACCATGCTGTATAAATTTATAAACAGGAACTTCATAACTGTAAATAGCAATAGTCTTTCTTAAAAAATTTATTTCATTTACAAAAAAACCTGTTTTATGAGTAAATCCATCCCAAATAACATGAGTAGCCATACCTATAACAGCTGAATAAATAAATATTATCAATGATTTAAAATTTTTAATGTGAAACTTTTTATAAGGAATATGTCCAAAAAAACTAATAACTTTCCTTGGTAAGCTACTTATTAATGGTTCTTTTATTATATTATGCCAAGCAAATGCTATAATAAAAGTTAATGGAATATTTAAATATAAAAATCCAATAAGAGTATGCCCTATTATTCCATATGGAGCAAACCTCAAAAAATACTCAAAATCTGGTACCATAGTTCCAATAACCAAAGCTGTGAAACAAATCCACTTGTTTTTAAATTTATAAGCTGGTAAAACAATAGCTGGATGTGCAAAAGTAAACGGCATTTCATATTCTCCTTTATAAATTTAATTTTTTAACCAAATTATCTTTAGATTCATATAATACTTATATTATTAATTTTAAAAAATAAAATATGCTTAATTATATGCTAATGCTTAATTTCATTTATACTTTATAATAGCATATTTTTTAGGGGGAATATTATGATTGAAACAATTTCCAATTCCTATGAAACATTAATTAATGAACTAGATAACCATACATCTAATAATTTTAAAGAAACTTATAATAAAGTGGCTCTTACACCACCAATGGGCTGGAGTAGTTGGAATTCACTTAAAACTAATATTAATGAATCTAATGTTTTAGAAGTTGCTTCTATTTTTTCTAAAGCTAATTTAATAAAGTTAGGATATGAATATTTAATTTTAGAAGATGGTTGGCAATCTTATGAAAGAAATACTGATGGAACATTAAAATATGATGCAACTAAATTTCCAAATGGAATTAAAAATTTAAACAATTTAGTAAATTCACTAGGTCTTAAATTAGGATTATATAGTTCTAATAGTTATACCACTTGCTTAGGATATACAGGTAGTCTAAATAAAGAAAATTTAGATGCTGAAACCTTTGCTAATTGGGGCATAGAATATTTAAAATACGACAATTGTAATAATGTTATTTTTTCTTCTACCGCTCCTGAAATAGATAAAATAGCACTATTATATGAAAATACAAAAAATTATATCTATCCTTCTATCGAAGCTGAAAATGGACAATTAATTAAAAATGCCAAAATAATAACTGATTCTACTAGTTCTAATGGAAAATATGTCACTGGATTAAGCTCTAATAATGGTTATATTTTATTTTCTAATATTCAAATAATGTCTGATGGTAATTATGATTTAATTATTTATTATAAAAACAGCGGTCACCTTGAAATTTCAGTTAATTATGGTGATATTTATTATATAAACACACCTTCCAATAGTACTACAGTTAAACTATCTATTTATTTAAAAAAAGGTAAAAACACTATAATGTTTTATAATTCTCTAGTACTTAATGAAGATAGTACTCCTACACAATTTAGAAAAATGGGAACAGCTTTGAAAAAAGCTACTTCTAAAATAGCAAATACTAATAATTCTATAGAAAAATCAATTGTTTTCTCTATTTCTGACTGGGGAATAAATAAACCTTGGGAATGGGCAAAATATCACAGTAATAGTTGGACAACTACTTTTCCAACAGATGCTGACTGGGAGAAAATTATTTATACTTATACTACTAATATGAACTATTCTTTATACTCTGCTCCTGGTTCTTGGAATGATGCTGGTACTCTTCAGGTAGGTAATGGTAAATTAACATATGAAGAAAATAAATCTCACTTTACTTTATGGTGTATGATGGCATCACCATTAATAATTGGAACTAACTTAAAAAACTTTCTAAATAATGATGGTACTATAAATTTTTCTAATGATATTTTAACAATACTAAGTAATAAAGATATGATATCTATAAATCAAGATAAAAAAGGACTTCAATGTCGATATTATGAAAATAATAAGGACCTTGATATTTTAATTAAACCATTAGAAAATAATACCTTAGCTATATGCATTCTTAATAAAACTTCTTCTGCTAAAAATATTAAAGTAAGCTTAAAAGAAATATTAAAATTACAATATGTTAATTTACCAACATTAGAAACTTATGAAATATTTGATCTTTGGGATAAAAATATTTCTATAACTAATGATTTTATTAATGCAACTGTAAATTCTCATGGAGTTAAAGCCTTTAAAATCTCAGAACCTAATCTTAAACTATTATCTAATAATGAAAACTTAACTTTAAATATAGAGTCTGTATTAGAAGCTAATAAAACATTTTTAGTTAATGCTACTTTTAAAAATATAGGAATAGAAGATATTAAAAATTTAACTTTATCTTTAGTAACCCCAAAATCTTTTTCAATTTCACCTATATCAACTAATGCATCTATTCTTAAATCTGATGAATGTTATACAGCTGGATGGACACTTGTTACGCCTAATACTGAATGGGATTATATTTTAAATGTAAATGCTAATTTTACTTATAGTTCAACACTTAATTCACAAACTATAAGTACTTCTAAACATTTAAAAGTTTTAAATCCTCCAAAACCTAATACTTCTCTATCAGATATGTCTTGGTTAAGTTTTTATTCTGTACTAGGATCAATTACACGAAACAAATCTTATTCTGGTAAAACTCTTTCAATTAATGGTATATCTTATAATTCAGGTATAAGCGTTCCTGCTAATAGTGAAATCAAATTTTTTAATGGAAAAAACTCAATTAATTTTTATGCATTAATTGGTATAGATGATTTTTCTATAGCAACAGATCCTAAATCTGGTTTTCCATGCGCTATATTTCAAGTTTTTGGAGATAATGAAAAAATTTACGATAGTGGTATAATAAAATATAATGAAACTAAAGAAATTTATTTAGATTTAAGTTTTTATGATATAATAACCCTTCGTGTTATAGATGAAGCAAATCTATATTCTTTCTGTCATTATAATTGGATTAACCCAACCTTTAAAGCTAATAAAGGTTGCTAATAAAAAAGTCATGATTTTTAAAGTAATTAATCTTATAAAATCATGACTTTTAAAACTTAAAGCTAATTTTTATATGCAAATAATTTTAAATACTTAACTATATTTTTCCTTCTAAAATAAAATATTAAACTATAATAAAATTTCCTAAGTCTGGTGCAGATTTAGTTCCATCACCATAAAATTTTATAATATTTTCTCCTTTAGTTAATTTTACTGTAGTTGTAAACACTCCCATTATAAAGAATCCTGTTTTGTAAACTTTACCTGTATCAACTCCATTAACCTCTATTCTAAAGGTTCTATTTCCATTTCTATAAGACATATTTAGTATATAATCTCTAGTTACTGGAGCCTTATATTCAAAAGTTGCAAACCCTTCATTAGTACCACCTAAAAAATCAATTAAATTTTCAAATTTATCAGGTTTAGCTCCAAATGAAAGATTTAGTTCTGAAAGAGCAAATTTCTTAAAAATAGAAAATATATCAAAAAATAAAAGAGAATTATTATCTTCCATAATACTAAGTGAAGTTACTGTTAATTCACCTAGGTCTGGTCCATAATTTATTCCATCACCTGAAAATCTTATTAAATTATTACCTGCATTTAAATTAATAACTGTATTGAATATTCCTACATAATCTGAAGCTGTTTTATAAATATTTTCTTTCTCTTTTCCATCAACACTAATTTTAAATGGTCTTAATGAGTTTCTATAAAAAAGTGATATTGCATAATCTCCTGCATCTACTACATTAACCTTTATTTCTACCATTCCATTATAAGGCCCACCTATATGAGAAACCATTTTACTAATTTTATCAACTTTTGCACCATTTAAAAGAACACCATTCATTAAATCATATTTATATGATAATGTATTTGAACTCATAAAAAAGCCTCCTAATATTAACTTTATATTATTTTATGCTTAACATATTGTTATTGATAGTAATTATTTAAAAATTAATGCTTTATGAATATTTTTCACAAAGCTAATCCACAAATTGATAAAGTTTACATATTCTTAATTTAATATAATAAAATTAAATTTTTCATAAAATTTTACTTTTTTGATAACATTTTATCTTAATAAAATGTTTTAATTAATATATTATATTAATTAATTATTTTAAGGAGGACTTTGTGTGGGTTTTGTAATTAAAAATCTTATAAAAAAATATGGCGAATATACAGCTGTAGATGACCTTAGCTTTTCAATGGACTCTCCTGGCGTATTAGGTTTGTTAGGAACAAATGGAGCTGGAAAAACTACAACTATAAGAATGATTTTAGGTATGCTAAAAAAAAATGGAGGTACTGTTAAATGGAATAATGAGAATTTTTCTCCTAAAACAATACCAACAGGATACTTAGCAGAAGAAAGAGGTATTTATTCAAAATTTACTGTATTAGATCAACTTATTTATTTTGCCCAATTAAAAGGTATGAGCAAAAAAGAAGCTTTAAAAAGCATTGATTATTGGCTTAATAGGTTAGGAATACCCGAATATAAAAATAAAAAAGCTGAAAAACTTTCAAAGGGTAACCAACAAAAAATTCAATTTATTGCCGCTTTAATATCCGATCCTGAATTATTAATTTTAGATGAACCCTTAAGTGGGTTAGATCCTGTTAATACAGATTTATTTAAAGATATAATTAAAGAACAGGTGGCAAAAAATAAATATATTATAATGTCTAGTCATCAAATGAGTACTATTGAAGAATTTTGTGAAAATTTAATTATTTTAAATAAAGGAAAAACTGTTTTAAAAGGTAATCTAAATAACATAAAAAAAAGCTATGGTAGAAATCATTTATCCATAAAGTGTGAAGAGGATATATCATCTATAATAGAAAAATATGATGTTGAAGTAATAAATAATAGTGCTGAAATTATCGATATACAAGTAAAAAACGAAAATCAAGCTAATGATATTCTTAAAGATATTGTAAAGAATAATATTCATCTTATAAAATTTGAACTTCGTGAACCAACACTACATGAAATATTTATAGAAAAGGTAGGTGATTAAAATTATGAATATAAAAAATTGTTTTAATGTATTTAAATTTACTATTATGCAACAAATTAAAGGAAAAGCATTTAAAATATCTTCTACTATAATATTACTTGGTATATTTATTCTTGTATCACTTAGTAACATAATTCCTGCTATTATGGAAAAGCCAAATACCGCTTCTACAGAAGCTAAGGAATTCTCTATAAATACTCTTTATTATGAAGATAATACAAATTTGCATGTGGATATTTCAAAATCTTTAAATAAAATATATCCTAATTTAAAAGTAATAACTTCTGAAAAACCAAAAGAAGAACTAATAAGGGATTTGGAAAAAACTAATGAATCTATGGTATTGATTAGTGTTAATAAAACAGATGCTTCTTATTCTATAGAATTATATAAACCAAAATCTTCTGAAGCAGTATCTAATAAAGAGTGTGATGTTTTATTATCAGATATATCTTTATTATTAAAAAATGAATTTCTTTCAAATAACGGTTTAAGTGCTAATGAAATAGCTATGGTTAATACTCCCTTCCAAACACATACTTATGTAGCTGGAGAAAATACTAGTTTTGAATCCATAGTTGCAACTACACTTCTACCAACAATAATATGTATACTACTATTTTATGTTATTTATTTTTATGGATACTGGGTTGCTAATTCTATTGTTGCTGAAAAAACATCAAGAGTTATGGAATTATTACTTACATCAACTAAACCATTAGAACTAATAGTAGGAAAATGTGTAGGTATGGGTGTACTTGCTATAGCACAGTTTATCTCTATACTAATAGTTGCTCTCGTATCTTTTAAAGTTAGTGAATTAATAGTAATTAAATTTATTGATAGTTCTGCCTCTATATTTAAAATTTCTTCATTATTTGCAAATATATCAGGTATGGACATACTATGGATTATAATTTTTTTCATTTTTGGCTATGCTTTATATTCAATTTTAAACGCTTTAGCTGGTGCAACTGTTTCTAAGCTTGAAGATTTAAACATTGCTATAATGCCAGTATCATTTATAAGTATTATAGGTTTTTATTTAGCTATAATAGGTGTATCAACACCTAATTCTATAATATCAAAAATAGCTTTATATATGCCATTTTCATCTCCATTTTATTTACCAACAATTGTACTTACTGAAAATTTAGCAATATCAAAAATATTATTATCTTTAGCCATTTTAATAGCTACTATAATAATTTTAATATTCTTTACTTCTAGAGTATACTCAGTAGTAATACTCCAAACAGGTAATAGAGTAACTATTTCTGATTTATTCAATATATTTAAAAAAGAAAAATAAAAGTAGTAAATCTATATATTTAGTTTTCTTTCAAGTTAGTATATACTAACTTGAAAGAAATTCTTTAAGTCCTTACATCCACAGCCACAAGGAACAGTAGTTTTACAGAATATTTTATAAATTTACTACTTATTTATTATTAGTATAGTATCAATTTTCTATCACTCAAACTATTATAGTTATTATACTTTATATAAATTAAAAGAGGTGCTTAATGGATAATTTATTAGAACGTTCAATAAAAGATATTATTGATAAATATGATCCTATATTTTTCAATAAATCTAATGTAACTGGTATAGGATTTGGAAATAAAAGAATTAAGGGTATTAATACTAAAGAACCTTGTTTACATGTTATGGTACAAAAAAAACTTCCTTCTAACAAATTATATAAGCATCAATTAATTCCCAAAAATTTTTTAGGAATTAAAACTGATGTTATAGAAACGGGTAAATTTTCTTTTTGTGGAACTCCACCTCCACTTCCCTCATCTCCTCCAGCTGTTTCAAGCGGACCACCACCTATTCCTTCCACCCCTCCTGCAACTTCAAGCGGTCCTCCGCCCATCCCATCTATGCCTCCTTCTACTTCAAATAATTATTCTTTTTTAAGTAATAGAGCTAAAAAAAGAGCTCATTTAGAACTATTATTAAAACTTCAATCAGAATTAAGACCTTTAATACCAGGTGCCGCTATTTTACCTATTACAAAAAAAGGAGGTTTTGGAACATTAGGAGGTTTTGTTTTTGATAATAATACAAATGTTCCTTATATTTTAAGTAACAACCATGTACTATGCGATTATAATACACTTGCTCCTAAAACACCCATAGTTCAGCCTCCTGTAGAACATTATGGTACTTATACTCCAAATGATATAATAGCTTACCTAACTAAAGGTTTATTTTTAACTACTAGCTCTATGGAAAATATCTTCTTCAATAAAGCTGATGCCGCTATTGCAGAAATTTCTTCTAATATAGAATTTAAAAATATGTTTCTTAGAATAGGTAACCCTTTGGGTATTACTGAACCTAAGGTAGATATGATAGTAAAAAAAATAGGAGCTGGTAGTGGTTATAGCGAAGGTATAATCATTTCAACTCATTGTAAAGAATTAATTGATTTTAAAGGTATTTATAACTGCTATTTTCACAATCAAATTAATGCTGACCTAAATACAACAGATGGTGATTCTGGTAGCTTAGTATTAAATGCAGATAATAAGGTTGTTGGATTATTTTACTCATCTAGTGATAATATTGCTTCCTTTTCACCAATACAATATATATTAAATTTTTTTAATGTACACTTTAAAACACCTTAAACCATAAAAGGAGACCTATACAAGTAATATAGGTCTCCTTTTATGATTTAATTATTTTTTACTAAAAATAAAATAATAAAATTAAATTTCCTATAATTGATATTATTAATAAAATTCTAGCCAATAAAAAATACTCTTCTTCTTTAACTAAGCAAATAAGTCCCCCTATTGCTCCTATACCTCCTATTGCAATACAAAGAGCTATTCTAAAATGCAAATTAGAAGGTAATGCTGAAGCTGATATATACGCTAATAACATAGCAAAAAAAGCTATACTGGCTAATACTATCTTATTTTTAGCAATAATTCCTCTTTTGTAAAACAAAAGTATAATACAAACCAAAGATACTATAGCAATAACGAAAAATAGCATACCTAAAATAGCCATGGACATAACTTATTCCTCCTGAATTTTAAATTATATTCTATGTAATACAGTTATGTAAAAAGTCTAGTAAACTATTATAAAAACTCTAATATTAATTTTTTTCTAAATGTTTACTAATTCTTTGTGCTTCAACAATTCCGCCAGACATAACCCCTTCATATCCACCACCAGGATTAGTCCATGCACTAACTAAACTTAAATTTTTAACTGAAGTTTCCTTTTTCAGTCTATGCTTCCCAGCTTGATCAACATACTGAGCATATCCATACACTGCTCCTAAAGGATTTTTAGTGTATTTTTCCATAGTCCTAGGTGTTCCTAATTCTGCTATAACTATATGTTTAGATATACCTTTATAATATTTTCCCAATCTTTTTATCATTCTTGCAGTTACATTTTCTTTTTGCTTTAAATAATCCTCTTTATTCTTTGACCAATAATCATAATTATCTATATAAGTCATTGTTATAACACCATTTTTATCATCATTTAAAGTACTATCCATAGCATTATAATTAGTAAGTAAAAAACCTGCCTCTTCATAATTATTTTTTAATGCCAATTCATAATCTTCTTGTGGTGAAACTTTTCCTAAAAAGAATATTTCTTCTTTTTCAATACCTATATCTTTAGGATTACAATCTAATCCTAAATAAAGCTGTGATAATGTACACCCTATTTTTGAATTATTTATTTTATCCATTTCTGAATTACTTAAAAAATCTTTAGGTAACATTTTATATGTATTTATTGGATTAACATTTGAAATAATCCATTTTGCTTTAAACTCATCACCATTATTTAATCTAATACCATTAACTTTTTCTCCATCAGTTAATATTTTTTGTACCATGCTTTTTAAGTAAACTAATCCATTATTATTTTTTATCACCTCTACAAAAGCATTAGTTAAAGCTTGAGCTCCTCCTTGAATATAATACTTACCATGAACATGATATGAAATCCAAGGAATAAAGAAGTATAATGCACTTAATTCTTTAGGAGGTAATCCATAGTAAGACCAATTAGCTGTAAATAATTTTATAAAATCATCATTGTCTATATATTCTTTAATTACCTCATAAGTAGTTTTTCCAGACCATTTTATAAATAATAAAACATCTTTATGCATAACATTGAAGATAGATTTATCTTGCTCTAATATAAACCTATTAAATCCATTAGAAAATCTACCAATAGCATTAAATAATTTTTCTATTTTAATTTTTTCTAAAGGAAATTTACTTATCAAGAACTCTTTATATTCATCTTTATTATTAGGTATATCATAAATATCTTTATTAAATTTAACTGAATATGCCTCTTTATTCTTTAATGGTTTTATCTTCTGCATAACCCCACAAGCTGATAAAATATTATAAACACTTCCTCCTTTTTCTAATCCACCAATCCCATGCAATGAAACATCAAAATTATAATTTTTTCTTTTAAAATTTGTTGCATATCCTCCAGGAATGAAATGTTGCTCAAAAACTCCAACATTATAACCTAATATAGCAAGTCTACTAGCAGCAGTTAATCCTCCTAATCCTGATCCTATGACAATAACATCAAAATCCATAATAAACTCATCCTTTCTATAAAAAATATAATTAAATATATTTTTTACTTTTAATAACTGAGCCCTTACACTTAATTTTCCAATGTTTTAAATTTATTAATACCATTATACCATTTTTAATCAAATCAGTTATATTAAGTATTATTTTATATAAATTAAAATGCCTAAATGCTATCTAAATTAATTGGGTATACTAAATATAATAAAATATATTTAGCGGAGGCTCAAAATGAAAGAAAGATTAACTATAAGAAAAGATATACCTTATGAAGTATTAAAAGCACTATATTCTAGCGAAAAAAATTCTAGAATTAAAACAAGATTATTAACACTTTTACTAGTACTAGAGAATAATGCAAGTATTGGTATTTCTAAAATTCTAAAGCAGTCAGATGCAACAGTTAGAAAGACTATTCATAGATATAATAAGTTTGGATTAGAGGGCCTTAAAGATATAAAGCATCCCCCTAAAGAGACTATATTAAATACCCAAGAACTTAATATAATAGATGATGCTTTAACAAAATCACCTCGTGAGTCAGGGCTTAATTATAATAATTGGACAGGTGAACTTTTAGTTAAATGGATAAGTCTTAAATTTGATAAAAAGATATCTATCGGAACTGCTTACAATATATTTAAGCAATTAAATTACTCTAAAACTAGAGCCAAAAAATCAAGCAAAAAAGCTGATGAGGAAACACTAAATAAATTTAGAGAAGATTTTTCAAATTTGATAAATTCAAAATCAGAAGATACTGTAATTTTATATGAAGATGAAGCAATTGTTACATCGGAGACGTCTGCGACTTCCGTATGGACTAAGGTCGGAACTCAACCAATAGTTAAAACTTTACCAACTGGAACAAGAAAAAGAAAAGTTATATATGGTGCGACTAATCCTGAAACAGGTGATCTTACTTATCAATTATCTGATAAAGGTAACACAGATAATTTTAAGCTTTTTTTAAAATAAAATTGATGACAAATATAAAGATAAAAAGGTTGTATTAGTTCTCGATAATGTTAGATATCATCATTTTAAAGGAATAGAGAATTTTCTAAAAGATTTTAATAATATAACCTTTTTATATCTTCCACCATATTGTTCTGAATTAAATGCAATTGAACATCTTTGGAAAAACTTACGTCAAGCCGTAATTCATAATACAGTATTTGAAAATTTCTCAAAGTTAATTGAACAAGTTATATTACATTTAGATACATTGATTTTGGACAAGGGAGCACTTAAAAAACTCTGTTATTTTATACAGTAGTACTTCCCCATAAGATATTAGCAGTTAAGCAATAAAATTTATATAAAT